>NZ_JAYWVC010000560.1:0-1455 GCF_036281785.1 Streptomyces chiangmaiensis
GTCATTCCCTCATTTTGATCTGAGTCCTAAGTGAGCGGTCGGTGGAACGGTGCCGCCGGGCATGGCGGCAGCGGGGCGAGGCCGGGGTGCTGTCGAAGGGCTCGCCGGGCCGGCCGAAACTCAGCGAGGACCAGGTCGCCCGGTTGGAGCGTGAATTGGAGCGCAGGCCGCTCGCCCACGGCTGGGCGGACCAACGGTAGACGCTGGCCCGGATCAAGACGCTGATCAGTCGACTGTTCCACGTCTCGTACACGGTCGAGGGCACATGGCAGCTGCTCAAGCGGCACGGCTGGTCATGGCAGCAGCCCGCCCGTAGGGCTATCGAGCGCAACGACGATGCTGTCGAGGTCTGGAAGAAGGAGACCTGGCCGCGGGTAAGAGCATCGCGGCGGAGCGAGCAGCCTGGATCGTCTTCGAGGACGAGGCTGGACAGTCGCTGACTCCGCCGCGCGCCAGAACCTGGGGCCGCCGGGGCTGCACGCCGGTCGTGCGAGTGCGCGGCCGCGGCTCCGGACGGGTATCGATGGCGGGCATGACCTGCTACAAGCCCGGTGAACGGTCACGGAGGTCCTACGCGGTCCGGGAGTACACCGGGCGCAAAGACCAGCCGAAGGGCTTCGGCTGGCGCAACTTCCGCGACCTGATCGTCCGCGCCCGCATCCAGCTCGGCGGCCCAATCGTGCTGGTCTGGGACAACGTCCGCCTCCACCTGACCCGTCCACTACGCGACTTCATCGCCGCGAACGAAGACTGGCTGACCGTCTTCCAGCTGCCCACCTACGCACCCGACCTCAACCCGACCGAAGGCGTCTGGTCTCTGGTCAAACGCGACATCGGCAACCTCGCCGCCGCCCACCTCGGCGAGGTCACCCGCGCGGTCAAGCATCGGCTCAAGCAGATCCAGTACCGGCCGCACGTGATCGACGGCTGCCTCGCCGGCACCAGTTTGACCCTCGGACCCTGACCGTCAGAACGTGCCGAAGAAGCGATGCCACCAACTGGGCCGCTGGACGTGCCAGGGCAGCCGACTCGGCCCGTCGTAGTCGCGCTCCAGCAACTCTTCGGGAACGACCGCATACCCGAGGTCGACCAACGCTCGATTGACCTTCGCGAGATCGGCGGCATCCAGCTCGCGCAGCCTGGGCTTCCTCAGTACCGAAGAAGGCTCCGGGGTTGTCAGCACAGACCAGGGCAAGGGACCCGAACTTGCTCACGCACACTACGATCCGCGTCCCACACACGGTTGTTTCCGCGGGCACGACGACACGTCCGTACTCGCTGGAGTCCTGGATGTCCTGCTCAGTCGCGCAGCGAGCTGCGAAGTCGCCCTCCAGCCGTGCCACCAAGTCGCCGAACAGCACAGCGGTCACGCTGCGGTTGTAGTGTCGCGGCCACTCCAGCCACTCCGGATCATCGAGTTCCCGCAGCAAGGTCAGCAGATCCGCTTCGCTCTCC
>NZ_JAYWVC010000561.1:0-1454 GCF_036281785.1 Streptomyces chiangmaiensis
CGGTTTGGAGCCTCCCCCCGCAGGGCGGCTCCGAAGGGCCAAGATCCTTCATCTCTCGTACAGCATCACCGAATTGATAGATTCATCACCTACATGACTCTCATCCCTTCGGTGTTCGTGGCGCACGGTGTAGTTCCTCTGCAGGGAAGGGCTGAACTGGCAGAACGCTGATCGGGGGTGTGGGTGGGTAGGGGTCCTTCTGCCGTGTCGGTAGAGGGGGCGTCGATGGGCTCGTTGTTTGAGGAGTTGGAGTCGCGGGAGGCAGCGGCTCGTGCTCGGGTCGAGGAACTTGAGGCGGAAATCGCTGAGTTGATGGTGCGGCTGGAGGCCGAGCGCGAGAGGCTGTCACGGCTGGTGATCACGCGGGAGACCGTGGCCGAACTGGTGGCCGAGGCTGGTGCGCGGGAGCCGGAGCCGGCCGGGGCGTCAGGTCCGGACGCGGTCGAGGCCGCGGTGTCGCCGTTCGCGGGGGCGGAGACGCGGGTGGTGGGTGTGCTGGCAGTGCCCAGGTGGCAGCCGGGGCTGACGGTAGATGCGCTGCCGAGGGTGTACCGGGACATCGTGGAGGTGATCGCGGATGCGCCGGGGCCGGTGCGGGCGAAGCAGATCGTGCCGAGGATCGGGTTGCCGGCCGAGACCGCGAAGATCGAGGGCACGCGGTCGAAGCTGAAGCGGCTGGTGGAGCGGGGCTGGCTGGACGAGGATGCGCCGGGGTTGTTCACTCCGGCGCGCAGGCGGTCGCAATCGGGCAACGCCGGGTAATGGTGGGGCTCTTCTCTCTACATTCGAAGGTGCCAACCATGTCGAACGTCGACGAGAAGAGCCCGGATGACACCGTACGACACCGGCGTTGCTCCTGACCCGTTTGCCTGCTCGATCGGGCGCTTCGAATCGCTGACGGCCTTGCTGTCGGGCGATCAGGCCGCCGGGTGGACCCATGCCGAACTGGAGGAAGAGCTCGACCACCGTGGGCGCGAACTGCTGCGGCAGCTGATGCAGGACCATTTGGACCTGCGCGCGGTGCGCGAGGAGGGACAGGTCCGCCAGGCCAAAGCGAAGGCGGTAGGGGCGGACGGATGTCTGCGTCCGTATCGCGAGTACGCGCACGCACGCCATCTGGCCTGCCTGTTCGGGCTGGTCCGCGTGAGGCGGGTGGCATTTCGGCAGAAGGGGCTGCACAACGTCTACGTCGCTGACGCACAACTCGCTCTGCCTGCTGGCCGGCACTCGATGGGGCTGCGGCGCCTGGCCGTCCTGGAGGCGGTGCGCGGCTCGTTCGACCAGGCCGCAGCAGCCGTCGACCGACGCTGCGGGCCAGTGCTCGGCAAGCGGCAGCTCAGGCAGCTCCTTCACGCGGCCCGCGGCGAGGTTGTCAATTCCTTTGTGTATGTAGAGGCGTGCGTCCTTGCTGGTCGGGCCGTCGGCGGTGGTTACTGCTGGTGATCTTGCTGGGG
>NZ_JAYWVC010000562.1:0-1450 GCF_036281785.1 Streptomyces chiangmaiensis
TAGTAGTCGGTGCGCCATGAGGTGCGCTGGTGTATCGCCCGCGCAGCGGGCAGAGACGAGAGGAGTTGTCTCTGGATCTGATGGCTGACCCGGTCTCGAAAGGGTAACCGGGGAAAATAGCATGCCAGGAAACCGGCAGTTCACGCCCAGGCGTACGGGGTGGCGTGCCGGGAGATCCGCACGATATGGCGAAAGCTGAATTGCCTGAATCCCAGTCTCCAGAAGGTGAAATATGGCACCTACCGGAAAGACGCCTGAAACCGGTACCGGCCCCTGCGGCGGGTTAGCGACTTGCCCGCTGCAATCCTCTGGGGCGCAGGAGCGATGTCCTGTCAGGGCATTCAAGGAGACGAACAGGACGCCTACGTCGTGCTCGATACGTACAGCAGTCGTGAACATGGGATCGCCTAAGAGACGCGAGTCTTATGGCGACGGAGTGCCCGCAGTAGTCGTCGGGGTAACGTCCGGCCAATCTGGTGACCGCTAATGACGGTCCACAGGGCGAAGGGGCACAGGCGATGAACGGTTAAGAGCCATGAGGGATGCGCAATGCAGGAAGCCGAAGTGGTACTGAACGTTCTCCGCGAGCGTGGCAGGAAGGCCCTGCCGCTCACGCAGCTCTACCGGCAGATGTTTAACAAGGAGTTGTACCTGCTGGCGTACGGGAACATCTACTCCAACCAGGGGGCGATGACGCCTGGGGTCAGCGAAGAAACCGCAGACGGTATGTCCGAGGAAAAGATCGAACAGATCATTGGGCTGATGCGGCAGGAACGGTACCGGTTCTCACCCGCCCGCCGCGTCTACATTCCGAAAAAGAATGGAAAGTTCCGCCCTCTCGGACTGCCTTCATGGTCTGACAAGCTGGTGGGTGAAGTGGTCCGTCTGCTTTTAGAGGCTTACTACGATCCGGGGTTCTCCGAGCGCTCACACGGTTTCCGGAAAGGGCGAGGGTGTCACACCGCACTGCGGGAGATAAACAACACCTGGACCGGAACCGCATGGTTTGTCGAGGGTGACATCTCTGACTGCTTCGGCAGTTTCAACCATGAGATCCTTCTCGGGCTACTGGCGGAGAAAATCCATGACCAGCGGTTTCTCCGGCTTATTCGTCACATGCTGCAAGCCGGGTATCTGGAAGACTGGGAATACCGTGACACGCTCAGTGGCGTTCCGCAAGGCGGCGTGGTATCCCCAATCCTCAGTAACATCTACCTGCACAAGCTCGACGAATTTGTCGAGCGGGAACTGATTCCGCAGTACACGCGAGGAGCGCTCCGAACCGCTAATCCCGCCTACAGACTGGTAGACAGTCACCTCAGGAGGGCACGGCGGCGCGGGGACCGGGCAGAGGCCCGGCGCCTGGAACACCAGATGCGCTCGCTCCCGTCAACCGACCCGATGGACCCTGGCTACCGCCGCCTCAGATATGTGAGGTACGCGGACGATC
>NZ_JAYWVC010000563.1:0-1449 GCF_036281785.1 Streptomyces chiangmaiensis
GCTCTCAACTGTCAGTCTCCGGCCGAACTTGCGCGCGAGCTGGCGGACGATGGGGTCCTGTCGCTGGAGACCACGCTCTGCTTGGTGCGGACGTTGCGGAACGCAGCGAGCGACTGAAACACGCTTGCCTGTGGTCTGCTCGATCGTGCAGATCTTCGCCTGGGCGTAAGACGTCCCGGCCGACCGGCGCTATTGAACAGTCCTGGTGAGTTCTCAGCGTGTCGGTGCGCATGTGCACCGGGGCAGCAGGGCGGTTATGGGTGTGCTGAAGCGGCCGCCCTGCACGAGAGGCCCCAGTCTGTACGTCCCCCGGACCGGCTGGGGCTTCTTCGTGCCCGTTCGGGTGCACCGTTGGTGTGGCGGTACGCGGTCTGACGCGGGAGATCCGACGATGGCATGAGAGGTGGGCCGAGTCCTGCTGGCTCGCCTGACGGCCCCAGCCCACCTCACCCCCCGGGGCTGGGACCGCTTCATGTCGGTATGCGCAAGCATCACCGCATGGCGACTCTGGTCATATCGGCCTGCGCGCTCGGGGTGAGCGTCATCGCCCTCATCTGGCAGTTCATTTCGTGGCTTCGGAATGGGCCAGTCATCAAGGTGTCCACCCACTACGCCATTGCGGTGATCGCCGGGAACCTCGCTCCTGGGGACTACCTGGCCATAGCAGCCACCAACCGGGGACGGGCGCCCACAATGATCACAAGTTGGGGCCTACTGCTCCCCGGAAACGTGACCACAGCTTCAACGAGTGCTCTGCTTCCTGGCGTCGAGCCGCTGCCCCATCGCCTTGACCCGTATGCCGAGGCGAGTTGGTACATCGAACACGAGGAACTGGACGGGATCTGCCGGACGCGTGGAATCACTCGGGGCCAGATCCGGCCGCTCGTCATCGTCTCCGGGCAGGGGCGGAAGGTCGGAAAGCCGCTGCGCTGAGCCGTACTCCAAGGCGCGTTCACCCGGGGAGGGAGGCCGGAAGGGGCGCCCGAACCCCCCGTTTTCAGGCCCTCGGACGCCCCTCGGCGTGTGCCTCTCTCGCTTCCCTCAACGAACATCTGTGCAGGTCACACAGAGGGAGGCAGTACAGTGAGGCAGTGAGGGAGAACTCCCTCCGCCCTCATGGCTCCCTCTACGCCGCATCCCGCCGCGCGAGCGCATCACGCACCTTCTGCCGGTCGACAACCATCTTCCCGTCCGACTTGTGCGGCGCCGCGTCGAAGCCCTCGAGGAACTCCCGAAGATCGCTGTTGTTCCACATCTTGTACACCACCGGGTTCAGCTCAGCGAGCCGTTGCAGCACCTCACGCGTGAGGACCCGAGCGTACTGCCCGATGACGTGGACGATGTCCGCGAGTGGGTCGACATCCTGCACCGGCTGCAGCTGGCGGACCGCGGCGCGCCCGTCGAGGGGGGCGGTGTGCCGGGCGGCTATGGCTGCCCGGGTCCGCGGTC
>NZ_JAYWVC010000564.1:0-1446 GCF_036281785.1 Streptomyces chiangmaiensis
GTGCGCCTCCCGCGGTGGCCCGCGTGATCGCGCGGACAGAACTTTACCCCACAGCAGGTACTGCCCCGAAGGGGCCGGGAGATGCGGGACAATCGGGGTATGAGTGACGCATCGGAAGCCCGGGCAGGCCGAGGGCGCGACCGGGACGCGGAGGGGCGGGCCCGCAGCGCCCGGCCGCGGGACGGACTCGGGCGGCCTCTGCCGTACGGCACTCAGGGGGTCGCGCGCCAGCCGGAGGGAGTCGTACGGACCCCGGACGACAGCGTCGCCGAAGCCCAGGCCCTCCTGGACGCCGGGAAGCCGTTCCACGCCCACGAGGTCTTCGAGGACGCCTGGAAGTCGGGGCCCGAGCGGGAGCGGACCCTGTGGCGCGGGCTCGCCCAGCTGGCGGTCGGGCTCACGCACGCGGCCCGCGGCAACGCGACCGGTGGCTCCCGGCTGCTGCGGCGCGGAGCGGCGGCCGTGGAGGAGTGGGCGGCACAGTCGGGACAGGGCCGACCGCACGGCATGGCACTGGCCGAACTCATCTCCTGGGCACGGGAGTTGGCCACAGTGGTCGAGCGGGGCACGGCCAAGGTGGACGCACGGACCTGGGCCCCCCGGCTGCGGGGCCGGCAGCCGTAGGGGGGCGTGACGGGGCCGTTCGGCAGGCCTTCGACGGCGTACGGCAGACTCGGGGGGTGCGAAAGATCTCTGTCATCGGCATCGGGGCGGGCGACCCCGACCAGCTGACCCTGCAGGCGGTCAGGGCGCTGAGGAGCACGGACGTGTTCTTCATCCTCGACAAGGGTGAGTTGAAGTCGGACCTGGTCCAGCTGCGCCGTGACATTCTCGAGGCACATGTGCCGGAGGGGACGTACCGCCTGGTCGAGGCTCGCGATCCGGAGCGCGACCGGTCCGCGGCAGGCGATGCCTACTTCCCCGCCGTCGGCGACTGGCGTTCGGCGCGTGCCGGGATCTACGAGCGGCTCCTCGTCGAGGAGCTGGGAGAGGACGAGACCGGCGCGTTCCTGGTGTGGGGCGATCCCGCGCTGTACGACAGCACGCTCGGCATCCTTCAGGAGATCCTGGACCGGGGCGAGGTCACGTTCTCGTACGACGTCGTGCCCGGCATCAGCAGTGTCTCGGCGCTCGTCGCCAAGCACCGCACGGGGCTCAACCGGGTGGCCCGGCCGGTGCAGATCACCACGGGTCGCCGGCTTGCGGAAGGGTTCCCGGAGGGGGTCGACGACGTGGTGGTGATGCTCGACGCCCACCAGACCTTCCGGCAGTACACCGACCAGGACATCGACATCTACTGGGGCGCGTACATCGGCACACCGGACGAGATCCTCGTCTCCGGACCCCTCGCCGAGACCGCGCAGGAGATCGAGCGCGTGCGCGCACAGGCGCGGGAGCGCAAGGGCTGGATCATGGACACGTATCTGCTGCGCAGGCATCCGCGAA
>NZ_JAYWVC010000565.1:0-1444 GCF_036281785.1 Streptomyces chiangmaiensis
GGAGCCTCCCCCCGACTGGTGGACACCCTGACCTCGACCCCGGTGGGGGTCGGGAGAGGGTGACCGATTATGGTGATGAAGGTCTATTCGCCCGAGTTCAAGGCCGACGCCGTGGCCCTGTTCCACTCGGACCCCGATCTCACGATCGCGCAGACCGCGCGTGACCTGGGGATCAATGCGGAGACCCTGCGGAACTGGATCCGCGCCGACCGCGCCCGCGGCGGCAGCACCACCGGCTTGACCAGGAAGAACGTGACCAGCACTACCCCGGCCTCCGAGGCCACCCGCGAGGAGCTCGCAGCCCGCGTCCAGGCCCTGGAGGCCGAGCTGAAGGCCGCCCGCAAGGAGAACGCCACGCTCGCCACCGAGCGGGACATCCTGCGGAAGGCGACGAAGTTTTTCGCCTCGGAGATGACCTGGTAGGGAGCCATAAGGAAACTACTGCCGGATTCGACTCAACTCCGGTGTGCTGCATGGTAGATGGGCTGTCGTGTCGATAGCGGATGAGATCCTGGCGGTCCTGGATACGAAGTTCACGGCGCTGCTGCCGCACCTGGACGAACGGCAGCGCCGCCTGTACTTGGCCTGCGAGGCTGAGGCGCTGGGCCATGGCGGGATCGCGGCCGTGGCCAGACTGGCCGAGGTCTCGGAATCGACCATCGTGCGTGGGCGTGCTGAGCTCGCCGGTGGCGCCGAGCCGCTGGGTCGGGTGCGCCGCCCCGGCGGTGGGCGCAAGCGGGCGGCCGAGCGCGACCCGGACCTGGTGCCCGCACTCGAGTCGCTGATCGAACCGCGGGAGGTCGGCGATCCGGTCTCCCCGCTGCGCTGGACCACCGCTTCCCTGCGGGATTTGGCCCGCGAGCTGACCGAGGCCGGCCACCCGGTCAGCGCCCCGGTCGTGGGCGACCTGCTGCGTGCGATGGGCTTCAGTCTGCAGGGTATGGCCAAGACCCGGGCGGGCAGCCACGTCCCCGACCGCGATGCCCAGTTCCGGCACATCAACGCCGCCGTCGAACGCTTCCTGGCTGGCGGGCTGCCGGTGGTGAGCGTGGACGCGAAGAAGAAGGAGCCGATCGGCGACTTCGCCCGGGCGGGCCGCACTTACCGCCCCAAGGGCCAGCCGATCACCGCCCCGGACCACGACTTCGTCGACCCCGACACCCCGGTCGCCATCCCGTACGGCATCTACGATCTGGGGCGTGACAGCGGCTGGGTGAACGTGGGCACCGACCGCAACACCGCCGCCTTCGCGGTGGAGTCCCTGCGCCGCTGGTGGAAAGTCCAAGGGCACCTCGACTACCCAGGGGCCGACCGCTTGCTGGTCACCGCCGATTCCGGAGGGGCCAACTCGGCCGACTCCCGCCTGTTCAAGATGGGCCTGGCTGCCTTCGCCGACGAGTGCGGGCTGAGCATCACCGTCATGCACTTCCCACCGGGCACTTCA
>NZ_JAYWVC010000566.1:0-1442 GCF_036281785.1 Streptomyces chiangmaiensis
CGCTGCCCCACCAAGGTGGGCAGAACCCACACCGGACCTTACGGTTCGCATGGGATCGCCTAGCTGATCAGCGACGCTTTGGTCAACTGTCGGTTGGCGTCTCGGGCAGCCTCCAGTTCAGCCTCGCGCTCCTCCAAAGACGCGGTCAGATCGACGGCTTGCTGTTCCAGGCGCGTGATGGTCCGCTGGAGTTCTTCGACGTCGGCGGGGGCGCCGAGGCCAGAATCGCGCCAGACCTGCTCCCCAAGCGCCTCGGACAGGCGCTTTTCCAGTTGCCGGATGCGGGCGACGAGCCGGGTGTTGCGGGCCTGGGCGTTGGCGAGGTCGGCCTGGAGCGAGGCACGGCTGACCGGGGTGGCGCCCGCCGAATCCCGATCGGCGGGCTCGAGTTCGGCGGCGTGGACCAGGGCGAGCAGATCCCGGTGGCGGTAGAGGAAGGTGCGGTCCACCCCTGCTTGTCGGGCGATGCCGGAGACGCTGATGGGCGAGCCGTTCGTGGTCGCCGCTTTGAGGGCGTGGAGCACCCTGTGCCGCTCGAAAAGTCGTCGCCGCAGGTCACGCGGCGTATCTGTACTCGTTGATGAGGCCACCGAGGATCCGGGTGCGCAGCAGCTCGTGGGCGCCGCTGTCTATCGCGGTGGGCTGTTTCTGGGCATCGGGTGGTAGCTGGTTGCGCGCCTGGTGGGGCCGATGCTCGTTGTGGTGCCTCTGGTAGGCCGCAAGCACCTGCCGGGCATGCGCCTCTCCCATGACGAGGATGTGGTCGAGTACCTCGCGGCGGAGGCTGCCGATGACGCGCTCGCAGTGGGCGTTCATCCAAGGCGCCCGCGGTGCACTCTTGATCACGTCCAGTTCCTCTGCCTCGAAGACCGCGTCGAACGCCTCGCCGTACTTGCCGTCTCCATCGCGCAGCAGAAACCGCAGGGACTCCTCGCCGGCGAGTCGCAGTACGAGGCTCTTGAGCGCCATGACGGTCGGCGGCCGACCGGTGCGCCCGCGCGCGCTGTAGTCCCACTTCGCGGCGACGAATCGGCGATGCCAGCCGAGCAGGGTGCCCGGAGTGACCGGAAAGACCTCACGCCAGCGACACCGAGGTATCAGCCCCGACAAGGCAGCAAACCACAACCGATCGACTGGCTCGTAGCGGACCGGGCCGGCCAGCTACCGGCGCAGCACCGCGTTCTCGTGGCGCAGGACGAGAAGCTCAGCGTCTTTCGCCGCATCCCCGCGCAGCAGCAACGACGGCAGGGAGAGCAACTTCCGGGTCACCTTGTATAACAGGAACACGATCATCCGGGCATGCTCCCAACCGACGAACCGTCACCGCTGCCACCTGCGACAACGACTTTTCGAGCAGCACAGCTGTACCTGGTGGCGGTCGTGATCGGCGTGGCGGGGGCGGTGCTGGTGGGGCGGATCAGAGGGTGGACTAACCTCGCGTA
>NZ_JAYWVC010000567.1:0-1441 GCF_036281785.1 Streptomyces chiangmaiensis
AGCGAAGGGGGCGGGCAATGCCGTTGCTTGAACTCGTCAAACAGTTCGTGACATCGGACCACTGCGGTCGTTGGGCCTGGCATGCATCCTTGGGTGGGGTTGTCTGATCAGGTGCGACTGGGCATGGTGACCCGTTGGGTCACCCCGGAGCTGGTGGACGAGGTTCTGGCGCAGCACGGGGTTCGTGACAAGAAACCGGGTGCTCTGCCCGCCCGGTTCATGGTGTATTTCACGCTCGGCCTGGCGCTGTTCCATCAGGACTCCTATGACGATGTTGCCGAGCATCTGGTGTGCGGGGTGCCGGAGTTGAGTGGCAGCATCCCGAACAAGTCCTCCTTCACGCGGGCCCGTGTGCGGCTGGGACCCGAGGCGATGGAGGCCGTGTTCCGCGAGCTGGCCGGGCCGTTGGCACCGGCTGGGCTGGACGGTGCCTTCTGGCGTGGGAAGCGGCTGGCCGCAGTCGACGGGTTCTACCTGGACGCGCCGGACACCGCAGCGAACCGGGCCGCGTTCGGCGGGCAGGTGGCCCAGGACGGCAGCCCGTTGGCGTTTCCGCAGGTCCGAGTGGTTACCTTGACAGAGATCGGCACGCACGCGGTGCTGGACGCGCGGGTCGGCGGCCTCGTCGACAGCGAACAGGACCTGGCCGCGCCCCTCGCTGCCGCCGCGGCTGACATGCTCGTGATCATGGACCGCGGGTTCGTCGGGGTCGGCGTATGGCGGGCGTTCACCGGCGCGAGCGCCCACGTGCTGATCCGTGCGAAGACGAACAACGCCCGCACCCCGATCGCACACCTGCCGGACGGCACCTATCTGGCAGAGATCTCGCAGTGGACCGGCGGCCGCAAGAGCCACACGGTCACCGTGCGGGTGATCGAGTACCAGGTCGACGGCGGCGAGACGATCCGCCTGCTCACCGATCTCCTCGACCCCGACGAGGCCCCGGCCGCCGAACTCGCGGCCCTGTATCACGAGCGCTGGGAGGCGGAGCTGTCGAACCGCCAGCTCAAGACATTCCAGCGCGGCCCCCAGCAGGTCCTGCGCTCGGCGGAGCCGGCCCTGGTACGCCAGGAGGTCTGGGCGCACCTGACCGTCCATCACTGCCTGTCCGCCGTGATCGTCGACATCGCCGGCCGGCACCGCCTCGACCCGGACCGGATCTCCTTCGTCAAGGTCCTCAAGGCCGTGCGTCGCAGCGTCTTCCAGCAGGCCGCGAGTACCCCGCGCAAGCTCGCGAAGTGTCTAGCCGCACTCTCAGCCAAGCTCCGCAAACTCGACATCGGACCGCGCCGCGACCGCGAGGCAGACCGCCTGGTCAAACGCTTCAAGCTCAAGTACGCCGACCCTCCAAAGGGCTGGACCCGCCGACCGACCCGCCGCGTCCAGCCGAAGACCATCACCCTCACCCCCAGACTGGTTTAGCCGTCAAGCAACGGCATTG
>NZ_JAYWVC010000568.1:0-1440 GCF_036281785.1 Streptomyces chiangmaiensis
TGCGGCCAGCCGACGTGGCCCAGCTTATCCATGCCGACCCGACGCAGAACGAGGCACTCGGCGAGGCCCACCTGGCCCTGGCCGGCAAACCCCTCCACACCTACTAATACGGTGGCCGCATAGCCACCTTAAGTGCTCAACGTCAAGCTCCGGCGGAGACAGGGAATGCGGTGTGTTCGTTGAACAACGCGCGGTGCTGGAGGCAGTGGTAGAGCTGGCCGAGCATGCGGTTGAAGAGGTTCCTCCGGGCGGTAGCGTGGCAATCTCCGTGGCGGTCGCGCGCCTGCGGTAGAGGGCCTTGGCCCCTCGGTGAGGCGGTGATGGCGGAGAAGGCCCAGAGGTAGTCGGCGTGGTTGAGGCGGTCGTCCTTCACCCACCGCCGGGTGATGCGCGACTTCTTACCGGAGGCCCGGGTGATGGGTGAGGCGTCGGCGCACGCCTTCGGGCCGCGGGCGTCGGCGAACCGGTTGCGGTCGTTCGGCGAGCACCCGGGCGCCGAGCTGGATACCGAGTCCGGGAAAGCTGAGGATGATCTCAGCGTCCGGGTGCTGAGGGAAAGTCTCCTACACCGCCTCTGCCAGATTGTCGGCGGCTGTGCAGGCGGCCTCCAGCTGGAACAGGAGCGCGAGCATCTGTTTGCCGAGTGCGTCCTCCACCAGCGATGGTTGGTGTGCCCAGTCGGCCCAGAAGATCTCCCGGAGCCGGTCGGCCTCGGCCCGGTAGCGCAGGGCCTGCAGATCGAGCAGGCCGGACTTCACCCGGACGTGGTCTTGGAGGCCACCTACGGCTGGTACTGGGCGGCCGATGTCCTGCAGGCAGCCGGGGCACGCGTTTAACCGACCTGATCGTCGCTCCCGGGCGCGACTGGTACAGCGACCGCGTCCGCCTTGAACTCCGGCGGGTAGTGCTTCATGACCACGAGATGTCCGTTCTCAGATCCTCAAGATCTAGTGTCTCGTGTGTCCAAGATCGGGGGTCAGGGCCCGTCCTGGTTGGTAAGAAGTTTGCGACAGCTGCCGCTTACCGGTTGGCCGGATCGTTCTCGTGTCTTGCGTGCAGAGTCGATCGGGCAAGGGCGGGCTGCGGTCGCTCCATTTGCGTAGGGATGCGATGAGTCGCGTCTCGCTGTTACAGGGTGTCGACGTAGCTGCCGCTCAGCAGGTATGGCCCACGATCCGGACGGGTTGCCGCCGGCGAGCACTAGGAGACACAAAACTTGTGAGCATCGTCAACAACCCTCAGGGTGAGGCTGCAGCGGAAGGCTCCTATGAGAGCGAGCTGCTGTTCAGGCATAGGCGGGCTGGCAGCGGCGTGGTCAAGTGGCTGACGACAACGGATCATAAGATGATCGGCACGCTGTATCTGGTCACCTCGTTCGCGTTCTTTCTCATCGGTGGCGTCATAGCTCTGCTCATGCGCGCCGAGCTGGCGCGCCCGGGG
>NZ_JAYWVC010000569.1:0-1414 GCF_036281785.1 Streptomyces chiangmaiensis
TGCGTACCTTGGCCGGGTTGAACAGTTTCACCTCGCCGTCGTGTGGCCACCATCGTCCGTCGCAGTAGGCGGCAGAGTTCCTTCCATCTCGCCTTGGGGTGTTCGCGGCGCAGCCAGGTGAATACCAGGCGCCAGACCACGGGCACGTAGGTAGTTGAAGGCTCCGCTGGACGCCCCGGGCCGGAAGTAGGTGGTCCAGCCCCGCAGCATCTGACTGAGCTGATGCAGCAGGGCTGCCGGCGGTCGGTTGACGCTCATCCGGCAGGCTGTCTTCACCTTCGCGGTGACGGCCGCGAGAGCCCTCTTCGCCGGGTAGGTGTAGACGTACTGCTTGGACGTGCCTCGTTTTCGGCGGCGCTGGATGTGCCAGTCGAGGAACACGAGGCCCTCGTCGATATGGGTGATCAGGGTCTTTTCCTGTGATAGGCGCAGGCCCATTGTGGCCAGAACCTCGGGAGTCTCCTCCCGGAGGTCTTCTGCGTGCGCCTGGGTGCCCGAGACGACCAGACACCAGTCGTCCGCGTACCGGATCAGCCGGTAGTTGGGCAGACCGTGGCGGCGGCGCTTGGCCCGTGCCGTCTGACTGGCACCGGACCCTCCCGAGGACTGGGCGATGTACTCGTCCAGCACCGAGAGGGCCACGTTGCACATCAGCGGAGAGAGGATCGAACCCTGTGGGGCACCGGCGTTGGTCTCCCTCAAGACGCGGTCCTCTGCGAGGATGCCTGCCTTGAGGAATGCCTTCACCAGGGCCAGAACGCGTTTGTCTCCGACGCGTTGACGCACCCGCTCCATAAGCGCAGAATGCGAAATCTCGTCAAAGCAGGCTTTGATGTCGCCTTCCACGACTCACTCGTAGGAGCGGGACGTGAGGTGGCGCACCTCGGCCACAGCGGCGTGAGCCCGGCGGTTCGGGCGGAAGCCGTAACTGCGCGGGAGGAAGCAGCCTCCCAGATCGGCTCCAACACCAGTTTCAAGGACGCCTGGACCACCGGTCCCGGATCGTGGCGATGCCCAGACGGCGGAGTGCGCCGTCCGCCTTCGGGATCATTCGCTCGCGCACCGGCAACGGATGGAAGCTGCGGTCCTTCAATGCCGACCGCAGCTCGTCGAGGAAGCTCTCGACTCCCTGCCCGGCCGGAGTGGACGTCGCCGTGCGTCATCCACTCCGGCCGGGCGTGCACCCTTGTTGCCCCGCACCCGATCCCAGGCCACCAGCAGGAAGCCGGGATCGGCGACGAGGTTGAAGATATCGTCGAACCGGCGATGAGGATCATCCATCGCCCATCGGTGCAACTTCGACTGGATCTCCAGTACCCGGCGTTCCGCCTTCATCAAGGCGTATTCCAGCGCTTCGGTATTCACCGGCGTCCTCCTGGTCTTCCAAAACCTCGGGCGCTGACTTGCCGGCCCC
>NZ_JAYWVC010000057.1:0-41027 GCF_036281785.1 Streptomyces chiangmaiensis
AGGCGGGATGCCGGGCCGGGCACCACTGTGCCGAACCTGCCCGGGCGGGTTTGCTTGCAGACGCACTAGTTGCACGGTAATAAAGCACCGCTTTTCTGTTACCGTGCGGGTATGGCGGCGAACACGGCCGGTGCCCGGCTCGAGGAACGGTGGCGGGACATCCTGTCGGTCCACGCCCGCACCGTGTGCGAGATCGACCGCGTGCTGCATCCGTACGGCCTCGGCGCAAGCGATTTCGAGGTTCTCGACATCCTCGCCGACGAGACGCCCGAGCACGGCTCCCAGTGCCGGGTACAGAACATCGCCCGACACGTCCATCTGAGCCAGAGCGCCCTGTCCCGGCTGATCGCACGACTGGAGAAGGACGGTCTCGTCCTGCGCTCGGTGTGCGAGGAGGACCGGCGCGGGGTGTGGGTCGCGCTGACCGAGAGGGGCCGCGACCTGCACGCCCAGGTGCTGCCGCTGCAACGCGAGGTCCTGGCCCGCATGCTGACCCGGGCTTGATCCGTCAGACGGTGAACTCCGCGCCGTCCGCGAGGACTTCGGCCCTGGCCTCGATCACCCGGCGCCGGGCGGCCGAGGCCGGGTCCAGCAGCGGGTTCGTGTTGTCGAAGCCGCCGCCGGCGGCCGTGCCCAGTAGATCGACCCTCACGCCCATCCTCTTCAGCGGTGGCCACCTGCCGTGGGGCCTTCCCTCCGTACCGTTCGGAACTATCCCGCCGCGGGGGGCAGTTCCGGCCGACCTCCGACAGGCTGCCGGTCGATGGGGCGCCGGGGCGGGATCGGGGTGAAGACGAAGTCGCGGGGACCGCTCCACAGCGCGGGGACGGCGTCGAAGCGGCGGCACAGCTCGTACGCGATCGCCTCGTAGTTGACCCGCCAGCCGTGGAAGTGGACCCAGGCCTCCTTGGCCGCCCGCTCGGCAGGAAACCCCACCGTCGCCAGCATCGCGACGGCCGCCTCGAACTCCGCGAAGGTGAGCTGGATCGGTGCGTCCGGGTCCGGGTCGACGTCGAAAGGGACACGCAGGGCGCGCGCGATGTCACGCAGGGCGGAGAAGCCGGCCCGCAGCACCAGTCGGGCCTGCGCAGGAGCTCTCTGGGGGGCCAGCGAGAGCTGCATCGCCGCCGCGTCCATGACGGAGAGCAGCCCGACCAGCCAGTGACGGTGAGCGCGCGGCGAGCGGAACGAGAGCAGTACCGGGTAGGTGGAGTGGCTCTCTCCGATGTCCGACGCCAGCCGCTCCCAGTCCCGGTAGAGCTCGGACAGCGCGGTCTCGGTGTCGACGAGCCACTGCCGCGCCAGGATCTCGGGCCCCCAGGCCGGTTCGCCGGCCCTGGACTGGAGCAGGGTCACCTCCAGTTCGCGGCGGTTGTAGGCGGCGTAGAGGGTGGGCAGGTAGGCGATCTGCAGGGCGATGAGGACCGGCCCGGTGGCCGCCGCCAGGAAGTCGATCGCGGACAGGTGCAGCCGCCGACCACTCGCGAAGCCGAGCGTGAACAGGCTGGATCCGGCCTCGCGCAGGGAGTCTGACCAGCCCAGCGAGGACAGGGAGTACAGCAGCAGGCCGTAGCCGATGAGTGCTCCGCCGAGCCAGGTCGCCAGCATGCCCATCAGGATCAGCGAGCCGAGCCAGGTCTGTGTGCGGTCGATGGCCTGGTAGCCCCCACGAAGAGCGCCCAGCCGCAGCAGGCCGCGCAGGATCCGCCACAGTCGGTACACGAGCGCCGAGTAGAGGCCGCGGGGTACCACCAGCGTGCGCAGGATGCTGGCCATGACGGTCAGGAGGAGCAGTGCGCCGACCGTGCCGGAGATCCATCTCATGCGGTCATTGTGGACCGCGGTCGGGCCTGCCCCGGCGCTACGGTTCGTGCACGGAACCGCGGACGCCCCGGGTCGTCACGGGTCCGCGCCGGGGCGGGCACCTGTCCGTGGATGCGCCGGGGCGTGCGGGTCGCCCCTAAGGGCGGGCCAGCAGGGTGCGCACCCCGTCGGAGTTCAGTGTCAGCCCGTGCGGCGAGGCCGCGTCGATGGTGAGCGTGAGTTCCCCTGTGGGCCACTGGGAGGCGAGCGCCCCGAGCGGCACGAGCCGGTACCTGGAGACGAACGGCAGCAAGCCGGCCATTTCCGTCTCCGAGGTGAACACCGGGACCGTCTGCTCGCCGTCGGGCTGCTCCAGGACCGGCAGGGCCACGGCGTAGGGGTCGACAGCGTCCTCCTCGGCGACATCGTCGGGCACGGGGACGAGCACGTCGCTCCCGGCCAGCGTGTCCAGCGCGTTCGAGTCCTCGGCATCCACCGCGAGGGTGTCGAGTGCTGCCTGAGCTGCGGTCGGTCGGTGGTTCTTGTCGGACGTGTTCATGGCGGATCCCCAGATAGTGGCGGGCGGGCACAGCCCGGAACCGCCGGCTCCGGGCGGGCTACCGTCGCGTACCCATCCGACGTCGGGCCATGCCTCGTGCGAGACCGGGATCGGTGTCTCCCGCCGGACCGGCCCGGCGGGAGACACCGCCCTGAACGGCGTGGCCACGCCACGACGGTCTCGGTGACGCCCGACGGACAGCGGGCGGTGCCCCGGCACTGCCGGGGGCACCGCCCGCTCGGGCCGTGCAGCGTCAGGCGGCAGCGCGATCCCTGCGGCGCAGGGTGAGGTACGTGCCGGTCAAACCGGCCGCCACGAGGGCGCCCACCCCGATGCCCACCGGGACGGCGGGGAACGACGACGCGTCCGTCGTGGCCGCCGTGTTCTGCATCGCGGGACCGGGGGTGATGCTGGTGGCGACGGCCTTCACCGGGCGGATCGGGCCGACCGACTTCACCGAGCCGTCCGCGTCCAGCAGCACCTGCTTGTTGTTCGGGTGCCGGAAGTCGAACATGCCCGCGAGGGAGCCGGCGGTGGCGTCGAAGGAGTGGTCACCGATACGGCCCGTGTGCCAGTTGTCCTCGATGAAGCGGATGATCGACGACTGGTCGGTCTGCGTGTGGTCGACCTTGTTGACCTTGCTGTACGGGGAGATCACGAGCAGCGGCTGACGGGTGCCGGGCCCGCAGCGGTCCGCGTAACCACCCGCCGCGGCAGGTCCGGTCTGGCAGGCCGGGCTGTCGGTGGCCTTGCCGTTGGAGCCGACCGAGGTGTCCTTGGAGCCGTTGCGCGGCTTGGCGAAGGCGTGGTCGTACCAGCCGTCGGAGTCGTCGTACGCGACGACGACGGCGGTCGACTTCCACTGCGGCGACTGCTGGATCGCGTTGATCTGGTCGACCAGGAAGTGCTGCTCGTCGATCGGGTCGGAGTAGGCGGCGTGGCCGTCCTGGTACTCGGCGGCCTTGATGAAGCTGACGGCCGGCAGCTTGCCCGCCTTGAGCGCCGCGCCGAAGTCGGTCAGGTCGTAGTTGTGGTTCGCCTGCCCGTTGTGGCCGATCTCGTCGACGTTCCTGGGCGGCAGATGGTGCGGGTTGGACGTCGACTTGTAGTACTCGAACGGCGAGTGGTGCGGGCTGTAGTCGACGACCTGGGCTCCGCCGACGTTGGTGTGGGTGGCGTCGCACTTGGCGTAGTCGCCCTGCTTGCCGTCCCAAGGCGTGGACGGCCGGAAGCCGCCCTGGAACCAACCCCAGGTGACATCCTGGGAGTTGAGCACGTCGCCGATATTGCGGCCCTGCATCGCGGCGAGCGCGTTCGTGCTCGTGTGGTCCTTGCCGGAGCAGTCGTCGTACGCCGGGTCGGGGTCGTTGATGACCGTGCCGACACCCTTGGCGTCGGGCGACTGGACGGTGTAAGCGTCGGGCTTCGTGGTCTGCTTGGGGTTCTCGGTACCGGTCGCCGGGTCGACGGAGACGACACCGTGCGTCTGACCGGCGACCAGGTTGAGCGCGCCGGGCGTGGACGGACCGTAGACGGAGCTGTAGGCGCGGTCACCCAGGGAGTAGTTCTGGGCGTAGTTCCACAGCGCGGTGACGGTATTGCCGTCGTAGTAGTCCATCACCAGGCCGGGCTCGCCGAACAGCGTGCCGGAGCACTTGCCCGAGTCCGTGTTCTGGACGAACTGGTCGTTCTTTCCGCCGTTGTAGGCGTACTGCTCGGGCCCGTAGGAGTGGTTCTGGTCGCAGGTCAGCGCCTGGGACGGGGAGAGCCGCTTGGGCGCGTACTGGTTGGGGTTCTTCGTCAGCAGCCCGGCGGTACGCAGGTTGTCGACGTCCTTCGGAGTGTTCTTGGACGCCGTGAACTTGGTGCCGTCGGTGTTGGCCGCCTGCGGATAGGTCGCGAAGTAGTGGTCGAAGGAGACGTTTTCCTGGAAGAGGACGACCACGTGCTGGATGGGCGTGGCCGTCGAGGAGTGGCCGTGCCCGTCCTGCGCGGCAGCCCAGGTGGGCGCGTTCGCGCCGAGGGCTGTGAGCGCCGCCGCGCCCAGGAGCGCGCCGAGGCTCCTCATCGTTGCTCGTCTTCCCCTGCTGGACATGCTGGTTCACCTTCCGGACACGAACGTCTTTGCGCCGTACGGTCAGGGATGCTCCGCCGAATGGGCGGCACGGCGCTGGAGCGGCGATGGCGGGCGAATGAACAGCGGGTCAGGGAAGCAGGGGAAAGTCTTGACCGTGTATTGACCAACAAAGCGGGCAGTTGTCTGAACAGGCTCAGCCCAGGAGGCTGCGCCCGTACCAGTCCGCACCGTCCCGCACGCCCGGCAGCGCGAAGAAATAGCCGCCGCCGAAGGGCTTGATGTAGTCGGTGAGCGGCTCACCCGCGAGGCGGTGCTGGACGGTCTCGAACTGGCGGGCAAGGTCCTGCTGATAGCAGCAGAACAGCAGTCCCATGTCCAGGTTGCCGTTGCTGTCCACGCCCCGGTCGTAGTTGTACGCACGGCGCAGGATCCGCTGCTGGGCGGTCCCCGGCGTGCGCGGGTTGGCGAGGCGTATGTGGCTGTCCAGGGGAATGACATCGCCCTTGGGGTCGCTCGGATAGTCGGGTGTGTCGTGCTCGACGTTCCCGTCGAGAGGCGCACCCGACTCCCGGGCCCTGCCGAACATCCGCTCCTGCTCGCTCAGGGATACCCGGTCCCAGAACTCCACGAGCATACGGATCAGCCGTACGACCTGGTAGCTGCCGCCCTCTGCCCAGTCCGGCTCGCCCATGCCCCGGCCCACCCAGACCAGCCGGTTCATCTCCCGGGCGTCCGTGGGATCGGGGTTGGCTGTGCCGTCCTTGAACCCCATCAGGTTGCGCGGGGTGCCGGAGGGACGGGGCGGGCTGGAGAACCCGTCGAGGCGCCAGCGAACCTGCATTCCGCCGCGGGTGTGCCGCGCGATGTCCCGCAGGGCGTGCAGCACGGTGTCGGTGTCGTCGGCGTGCAGCTGGAGGCTGAGGTCGCCGTGGCACCACTCGGAGCGGAGGTCGTCGTCGGGGAAGGCGGGCATCGTCGCCAGCCTGCGCGGGCGGCGGTCCGTCAGACCGAAGCGGTCGTCGAAGAGCGAGGCGCCGACACCGACGGTCACCGCCAGCGCGCCGGACGGCAGCCGGTCGCCGAGGACACCGGAGTCGGCGGGCGGCCCGGTGATGCCGACGGCCGGAGGCGTTCCGCCCGCGGTCAGGAAGCGGGCGCGGTCGGTCAGGGTGCGCAGCAACTCGCCGAGTTCCGCGCGGTTCTCGGCAGTCACGTCGAAGGCGATGAACGCCGAGACCCGGCGCGGGGCCGAGATCGCCGACTGCTGGTGGGTGCCGTGGAACGGCGCTACGGGGGACGCGTCCGTGACGTCGGCGGTGGCCGGGGCCGCCGCACCGCCGGCGGCGAGGCCGGCACCTGCGAGGGCGGCCCCGCGCAGGAAGCCGCGCCGCCCGAATCCGCCCGTCGCGGGACCGGCGTTCATACCGTCCTCCGGGGGTCGCAGAGCGTCGCCACCGAGGCCAGCCGCTCGACCAGGTCGTCGAGAACCGCGTCGAGCTGCTCCCGCTGGGTGCGGTCGAGCCGGTCCAGAGCAGTCCACCGCTCACCGTGGTGGAAGCCGTCCAGGGTGCGCTGTGCCCGGTTCATCTCGCGTTCGAGGGCGGGCAGGTCCGCGTAACGCGAAACGAGCAGGGGGTGCAGCCGGGACAGTACGGCGCGGGTGCCGTCGAGGTTGGCGCGGGCCGTGGCGAGGTTGGTGCCGCTGCCGTAGTCCGTCCGCCCGGGGAGCTCGAACTGCACGGTGTTCTCCAGGATCTCGTGCGCCCGCAGACCCAGTTGTGCCGGGTCCATGCGGGCCTGCGCCCAGTCGTCACGAAGCTCGCGGACGGCCTTGGCGAGGGCGGCCGCCGGTGCGCGCAACGCCTGCGCGGACTCGTCGTGCCACAGCCCGTACTCGATGCGGTGGAATCCGGCGAAGGACGGGTCGTGGACCCCGCCGGCAAGCCCCGCGTCCGTTCCGTTGATCTGCGCGTCGGCGTCGCCGAAGGCGTCGTACGCCGCACCGAGCCGCTCGTACTCGAGGTGCGCCGGAAGCCAGGCATCCCGGGCCGCGTCCAGATCCCCGCGGCCGATCGCGTCCTTGAGCCGTCCGGTCAGCCGTACCACGTGGTCGAGACCGGTGCCGACCCACTTCTGATAGTCGATCGCGAGCGGGATCAGGTCGTGCTCGGACACGGGAGCCGCAGCGGGGCCGGACCTGCCACCGGAGGTGATGCGGACCGTGGGGCCGGTGACCGCGTCGGCGTCGTCGGGCAGGCAGGTGAACGCGAACGAACCCCTGCCGAGCCGGACGGTCAGCGGACGGGTGGTGCCGGGGGCGAGGCCCTCCAGCTCCCCGTACACGGCCCGGCTGCGGGGGTCCTCGAGGTACACCTCCGCCGGACCGCTCGAGGTGTTGTGCAGATCGAAGACCTGCAGCCCGGGAACCGGGCTCTGCCAGCCACGGCCACAGCCGCTCGGCGACACCTCGACGGTGGTGTGCGTGAGCCCGTCGCCGGCAGCCCGCGCATGTCGGGCTCCACCGAGCGTGGTGATCAGCAACGCCGCCACCAGGCCGAGGGTGAGCACGAGCCCGCCCGCGGCCCAGACGCGGCCCCGCCGTGAGGTGAGGCCGGGCACCGGCATTCCTCCGCGCCTCCCCGAACGACGTGCGAACGTACCCACGCACCTCCCTGAGGCGCGATCACCTCATGCTAGGCAGCACTGCCGCCCCGAAAAGCCTTTCGCAGGGACCGACACCAAGAGTTCCCCCGTGATTCACCGGGAGCTCGCCGTGCGAGCGGTCTCGGCGGAACGCTCGGCCCCGCCGCTCACCGGCGACGGCGCTCATCCGCTCGGACCGCTTCACCGTGCCGCGCACTGAAGCGCTTCGTAGGCTGGTGCCCCGGGGGCACGTCACGGAGGTCTGCGATGCCCCGCAGCATCTGGTCGGGAGCGATCAGCTTCGGCCTGGTCACCATTCCGATCGATGTGGTTCCCGCGACCGAGGACCACAGCGTCGGCTTCCACCAGTACCACCTGGAGGACATGGGCCGGGTCCGGGTCCGCAAGTACTGCGAGGTCGAGAACCGCGAGGTCCCGCAGGCGGAGATCGGCAAGGGCTACGCGATCTCCAAGGACCAGGTCGTCCCGGTCCTCGACGAGGAGCTGCGCGAGTTGCCCCTGCCGACGGCGAGGGCCATCGAGATCGTCACATTCGTGCCGGCCGAGTCCATCGACCCGCTCCGCATCGGCGAGGGCTACTACCTCCAGGCCTCGGGCACGGTGGCCGCGAAGCCGTACGCCCTGCTGCGCAAGGCCCTCGCGAGGACGTCGAAGGTCGCGGTGGCGAAATTCGCCTGGCACGGCAGAGAGAGACTGGGGCTGCTGCGCGTGCGGGACGAGGCGCTGGTGCTGCATGCGATGCGCTGGCCCGACGAGATCCGGGACCCGGCCGAGCTGGCCCCGCCGGACGTCCGGCTCTCCGACCACGAGATCACCGAGGCACAGCACCTGATCGACCGCATGACCCGCGACGACCTCGAAGGGCCCGACTTCGCCGATCACTACACCGAGGCCCTCGAGCAGGTGATCGAAGCCAAGCGTGAGGGGCACGCACTGCCCGCGGCTCCGGAGCCGGAGGCCGAGCCCGGCAAGGTGCTGGATCTGATGGCCGCGCTCCAGGCCTCGGTGGCCCAGGCGAAGGCGTCCCGCGGCGAGGCTCCGGAGGCCGAGGTGCACAAGCTTCCGAAGAAGACCGCGACCGACACCACGGCGAAGAAGGCGCCCGCCAGGAAAGCCGCCGCCAAGAAGACCGCCGCGAAGAAGGCCACGAAGAAGGCCACGAAGGAAACGGCGAAGAAGGCCGCGGCGAAGCAGACGACCCGTCGGCCGCGCAGCGCGTAGCCGGGGTCCGGTCCGGGTCGTCGCTCGCGTCCGCGCCGACCGCCCCTGCGATCGGTCACCTGGGCTGCGGCGTGGTGGCCACCGGCGAGACCGAACAGGCGACCAGCACCGGGCCATGAACCGGCCTCACCTTTCGGCCCGGGCGGCGCGCCCGACAGATCGTCAGGGGTGGGGAGCGGGGGACGCGGAACGGGGGCTCTTCGCCGCCGTCGTCCGCCCCGATGTGTGCTGGTCGGACAGGACCAGGTCCTTCGCCCTGCGGAACTCCTCGTCCGTGATGTCACCACGGGTGCGCATCTCGGACAGCCGGGCGAGTTCCTCGGTGCTGCTGGGACGCTGCTCTCCCGCCACCGTCCGACGGATGTAGGAGTCGAAGGCCTGCTGCTGGGCGCGCGCCTGTGCCAACTCCCTGCGACCCATGTCCTTGCCACGGGCGACGAGATAGACGAAGACGCCGAGGAAGGGCAGCACGATCACGAACACGAGCCAGCCCGCCTTGCCCCAACCGCTCATGGAGTCGTCACGGAACGCGTCGACGACGACCCGGAACAGCAGGACGAACCACATGACCAACAGGAAGAACCACAGCATCGTCCAGAAGGCGCTCAGCAGTGGGTAGTCGTACGCGAGGTATGTCTGCGCGACCATTTCTCTCCTCCGTTCCGGGCTCTCGCCCCGGGACGCCGGTGCCGTCTTCAGGGTGCGCGCGGCAGGGGCGGGGAGCCTCACCCGGCAGGGGTGAGCGTCGCGGCGCGAGGCGCTCGCGAGGACCGCTGTCCGGCGGCCCTGCTCAGCATGCAGGACACGAGCCCGACGACCCCGACGATGAGGGAGAGCGCGGCGATGGTCTGCAACGGGTGCCTCCAGGGTCCCGCTCGGGGTGGGGGCGCCGGGTCACCCATCACGGGTGAGGCCGTCCGTTGCGGCCCGACGGCCCTCACTCCGGCAGTCGGTGCATCTCCACGACACGCAGTCCGAGCGACTGGCACCGGGCGAGCAGCCCATACAGGTGTGCCTCGTCGACAACGGGCCCGACCAGCACGGACTGACCGGAGAGGACAAGGTGGTCCATCTCCGGGAATGCCTTGCTCAGGGTCTCCGACAGCTGCCCGTCGACACGGATCTCATAACGCATGAGCTGCTCTCCCTCGGGTGGACTGGGGCGGGCGGACTGCGCCTCGTCCGCGATCCTCCGCGCCGGCGAGCCGCCCGGCCTCACCTGGCGGAGGTGAACCGTGGGGACGGCGGGCCCCGGTGTCAGTCCTTCAGGACGATCTTGAACATGATGATCAGCAGCCCGAGCAGGAGATTGATCGTGGCGCTCACGATCACGAGGCGCCAGGAGGCACCCGCGGTGCGTGCCGCGGCCGCCGACCAGCCCACCTGCCCGGCCACGGCGACGGCGAGCGCCAGCCAGGCCCCCGCCCCGCAGGTCCAGGCCCAGCAGCGGGCTGACGGCCACGGCGGCGGCGGGCGGGACGGCGGCCTTGACGATGGGCCATTCCTCACGGCAGACATGCAGCACCACCCGGCGGCTCAGCACCTGCTCCACCAGCCGCGCGCCGAACAGCTGGGCGTGCACATGCGCGATCCAGAACACCACGCCGGTGCTGACCAGCAGGAGCACGAGGTCGATGCGCGAGAACACGCCTGTCGCACCGGCGCCCACCACCACGGACGCGGCGAGCAGCGATCCGTAGACGCCGCCGGTGTAGTCGGCATGGGCGAGCAGCTCGGCGATGCGCGCCGGGGCCTCGGAGTGCTCCGCCTCGGACATCACAGCCTTCCCGGGCGACCGGCTGAAAGTCTGCGGGCACCGCGGCCTCGCCGACCGGGACGCGGCCGGCCCCGGGCCGGCTCTTCACCTCACCGGAGGAGCCCCTCACGCCGGACCGGAACACCGCCGCCGCTTCTCCGGGCCGCCGGGCGCCGGAGCCCTGCCGGCCCGTGGAACCCACGGGCGGGCGCTCAGCCCTCGGCCGCGGGAAGTGTCACCTCGAAGCGGCAGCCGCCGGGGATGTTGCGGACGGTGGCCTGCCCCCGGTGGGCCTCGACGATGCCCCGGACGATGGCGAGGCCGAGGCCCGCGCCGGCCGGGGGCGTACGCGCGTGCGTGCCGCGCCATCCGGTGTCGAAGACACGCGGCAGGTCCTCCTCGGGAATGCCACCGCAGCCGTCCGTCACGGACAGCACGACCCCGTCCGGTGAACACGTCGCGGCCACCGCGACGGTGCCGTCGGCGGGCGTGCGCCGGATCGCGTTGACCAGGAGGTTGCCCAGCACGCGGCTCATCTCCCGGCCGTCCACCTCGACGGGCACGGGCTCGACCTGGTCGCCCACCAGCCGTACCCCCCGTTCCCGGGCGAGCGGGTCGGCTCCCGCCAGAGCGTCGCCGACCAGGTCGTACAGCGACATCCGGGACGGCGTGAGGGCGAGGGCGCCGGCATGGATGCGGGACAGCTCGAACAGGTCGCCGACCATGTCGTTGAGCCGCTCGACCTCGGCGCGGATCTGCTTGAGATAGCGGTCGGGATCGCCGGCCACTCCGTCCTCAAGCGCCTCCGCCATCGCCCGCAGGCCGGCGAGCGGGGTGCGCAGGTCGTGCGAGATCCAGGCGACCAGCTCGCGCCGCGAGGACTCGAGCGCACGCTCACGCTCGCGGGACTCGGCGAGCTTGGCACTGGTCGCCGCCAACTCCTGACTGAGTGCGGCGAGTTCGGCGGTCGCCGGGCGGGCGGGGGCGGCGAAGTCGCCGCCGTCGCCGAACGAGCGCGCCGCGAGCTGAAGTTCCCGGCTGCGGGCGACGACCCATCGGCCCAGCAGCAGCGCGGTGGCCAGGGAGACGACCGCCGCCATCGCGACGACCGTCGTCACGACGCTCAGGTCGTGCGCGGACAGGAACATCGCCTCCGCCACCGCCAGGGTGCCCGCGAGCATGGCGAGCACCGCCACCGCGGCCACCACGGCGAGCGAGGCGGTGAGCGAGCGCCGCCGGATCAGGCGTAGCACACCGGCCCCGGCCAGGCCGGTGGCGGCGGCCCCGAGGAAGGCGTACAGCGCCATCAAGAGGGTGTCGTGCACCGTCAGCTCCCTTCGGACCCGGCGGGGTCGAACCGGTATCCCACGCCCCACACGGTCTGGATCAGGCGGGGCCGCGCGGGGTCGTCCTCGACCTTCCCGCGCAGCCGGCGGACGTGGACGGTCACCGTCGACAGATCACCGAAGTCCCAGCCCCACACCTCGTGCATCAGATCCTCGCGGCTGTACGCCCGTCCCGGGTGCCGCAGGAAGAACGCAAGCAGGTCGAACTCGCGCAGGGTCAGCGCCAGTTCCGCGCCGTTCTTGGTGGCGCGCCGGGCGGCCGGATCCACGGTGAGGCCGGCCGCGCCCAGGGGATGCGTACCGGCGACGGGCCGTGTACGGCGCAGCACCGACTCCACCCGCAGGACGAGCTCACGAGGGCTGAAGGGCTTGGTGACGTAGTCGTCGGCCCCCACCTCCAGGCCCAGGATGCGGTCGTCCTCGTCGCCGCGCGCGGTGAGCATGATGACCGGCACGGGCCCGCGCTCACGCATCCTTCGGCACACCTCCAGCCCGTCCATTCCCGGCAGCATCAGGTCCAGCACCACCAGGTCCGGCCGGCGCGCGGCGGCGCGGCTCAGCGCCTCCGGCCCGTCCTCCGCGCGGTCCACGGCGTAGCCGGCCCGGTCCAGGTACCCCGCGACGATCTCCGCGACGGTGGAATCGTCCTCCACGACCAGGACGCGGGCGACTGCGGGGGGCCGGTGCCCGGCGGGCACCCGGCTCTCGGGCTCATACGGCTGCTCCATGCGTCCAGCCTCGCACCGCGGTCACCCACCCGGTGCCTTCGAGCCGTTCCCCGGCCGCCGACGTCCGTGTTTCGTAAGAAGCCGAAGTCCGATTCGCACCCTTCGCGTTCGTAGGGTGAAGGCCGTGACGACCTCTCCCGCACCTGCCCACGTCGACGTGGTGCTCCCGTGTCTGAACGAGGCCGAGGCGCTCCCCTGGGTCCTCGCGCGTATCCCGCCCGGCTGGCGTGCCGTCGTCGTGGACAACGGCTCCACGGACGGCTCGGCCGAGCTGGCACGCGAGCTCGGCGCGACCGTCGTCCACGAGCCGCGCCGCGGCTTCGGCGCCGCCTGCCACGCGGGGCTGACCGCCGCCACCGCCGACATCGTGTGTTTCTGCGACTGCGACGCCTCGCTCGACCCCTCGCTGCTGGTGCCTTTCGTCCGCGACGTGCGTGCCGGGAAGGCCGACCTGGTGCTCGGGCGGCGGCGCCCGCAGGGCCGGGGCGCCTGGCCCGCACACGCCCGGGCGGGCAATCTCGCCCTCGCCCGGATGCTGCGCCGCCGCACCGGACTGCGCCTGCGCGACCTCGGTCCACTGCGCGCCGCCCGCCGCGAACCGCTGCTCGCCCTGGGCCTCACCGACCGCCGCAGCGGCTACCCGCTCCAGATGGTCGTGCGCGCGGCGGACGCGGGCTGGCTGATCACCGAGCACGACGTGCCGTACCGCCCGCGCACCGGCAGGTCGAAGGTGACGGGCACCTGGCGCGGCACCTGGCACGCGGTCCGGGACATGAGCCGGGTGCTGGCCGAACCGACCGCACTCACCACGGCAGGAGGACCCACTCGGTGACCACGCTCCTCGTCATCGCCAAGGAACCGCGGACCGGGCGGGTGAAGACACGTCTGACACCGCCGTTCACACCGCGTGAGGCGGCACTGCTCGCCGAGGCGGCGCTGGCCGACACCCTGAGCACCGTCGCGGCGACCCCCGCCACCCGCCGTGTCCTCGTCCTCGACGGGCAGCCCGGCCCCTGGCTGCCGCCCGGCTTCGATGTCGTACCCCAGTGCGCCGGCGGGCTGGACGAACGGCTGGCCGCGGCCTTCGCCGGCTGCACCGGTCCGGCGCTGCTGATCGGGATGGACACTCCGCAGGTCACGGCGGAGCTGCTCACCGTGGACTTCGCCGACTGCGACGCATGCTTCGGCCCGGCCGTGGACGGCGGCTTCTGGGCGTTGGGACTGGCCGAACCCGATCCCGGGCTGCTGCGGGGCGTGCCCATGTCGACGGCCGTGACCGGCGCCGTACAACGGGAACGGCTCGTCACCGCAGGTCTGCGCGTGCGCGATCTGCCGCGCCTCCGGGACGTCGACACGGCCGCCGACGCCGGGGCCGTCGCCGCCGTCGCCCCCCACGGCCGGTTCGCCGCACTGTTCGCCAGGCTCACGGCGGTCAGCGGTCGATGAGCGCCGCACACGACATCGCCGCACCGGACACCGTCGGGCACGCGGCATCGCTCCTCGCATCGCCCTGGGGCGCCGACGATCCGTACTCCCACGCCCTGCACTCCGGCCGCGGTCCCCTCTTCCTGCGGCGGGCCGACGGCTGGCTGCTGCCGCTGGAGGTCGAACGGTGGTGCGCGGAGGCCGACAGTGTCGATCTGGAGGTGCTGGGCCGGTGCGAGGGCTCCGTCCTCGATGTGGGCTGCGGGCCGGGTCGCCTGGTCGCGGCGCTCGCCGCACAAGGACGGTGTGTCCTCGGCATCGACGTCAGCGAGGCCGCGATCGCCCGCACCGTCCGGCGACTGCGACATCCCCTGCCCGAGAGAGACCGGGCGCTCGGGCTTGGTCCCGCCCTGCGCCGCTCCGTCTTCGAGCCGGTGCCCGGCGAGGGTCACTGGGACACCGCGCTCCTCATGGACGGCAACGTCGGCATCGGCGGCGACCCGCGCGCCCTGCTCCGCCGTCTGGCCCAACTCCTGTCCCCAAGCGGCCTGTTGATCGCCGAGACGGCACCTGTCGACATCGACGAACGCGTCACCGTCCAGGTCGTCCATATCGTCGGCTCCGGGGGCAGCACCGGAAGCCCGTTCCCCTGGGCACGGCTCGGCACACGGGCCCTGCTGCGTCACGCACATCGCTCGGGCTGGCGGGCGGTCGACCAGTGGTCGGCGCAGGGCCGCTGCTTCGTGGCACTGCGCAGTCGCCGCGCACGGGGCAGACCTGGACCGCCGAGGAGAGAGGCGCTGATCGGCGGTCAACGCGCGAGGAAGCCGTCCGCCGCAGGCACGGCGGCCGACCGGTAGCCACCCGTGCGCGCCGCGGCGCGCACGCGGCCACAGAGGTGGACCGGCACTCGGGAGGCCTCCTCCCTGTGGTTCGCGCGGCACACGGGCAGGCGAACCCTGACGGCCGGCGCCGACGGCCCTGTGGTTAGCATATGAGCACCGCCTAGCTCGAAAGATAAACCTGTGACTGTCAACGACGACTCGTTCACCAACTGGAAGAACCGCGAGGAGATCGCGGAGTCGATGATCCCGATCATCGGGAAGCTGCACCGGGAGCGGGACGTCACGGTCCTTCTTCACAGCCGTTCCTTGGTGAACAAATCGGTGGTCAGCATTCTCAAGACCCACCGATTCGCACGGCAGATCGCCGGCGAGGAGCTCTCGGTCACCGAGACGCTTCCCTTCCTGCAGGCCCTGACCAGCCTCGATCTCGGCCCTTCCCAGATCGACATCGGCATGCTCGCCGCGACGTACAAGGGCGACGACCAGGGCCTTTCGGTCGAGGACTTCACCGCACGGGCGGTGGCCGGGGCCACGGGCGCCAACAAGATCGAGCACGGCGAGGGGCGCGACGTCGTGCTGTACGGCTTCGGCCGCATCGGCCGCCTCGTCGCCCGCCTGCTGATCGAGAAGTCCGGTTCCGGCAACGGTCTGCGGCTGCGCGCCATCGTCGTGCGCGGCGGCGGTGACCGGGACATCGTCAAGCGGGCCTCACTGCTGCGCCGCGACTCCATCCACGGCCAGTTCCAGGGCACGATCACGGTCGACGAGGCGAACAGTGCGATCATCGCCAACGGCAACACCGTCAAGGTGATCTACGCCGACGACCCGACCGAGGTCGACTACACGGGGTACGGCATCAAGGACGCCATCCTCATCGACAACACCGGCAAGTGGCGCGACCGCGAAGGCCTGTCGAAGCACCTGCGTCCCGGCATCGACAAGGTCGTGCTGACTGCGCCCGGCAAGGGCGACGTGCCCAACATCGTGCACGGCGTCAACCACGACATGGCCAAGCCGGACGAGCAGATCCTGTCCTGCGCGTCCTGCACCACCAACGCGATCGTTCCGCCGCTGAAGGCGATGGACGACGAGTACGGCGTCCTGCGCGGGCACGTGGAGACCGTCCACTCGTTCACCAACGACCAGAACCTGCTGGACAACTACCACAAGTCCGAGCGCCGCGGCCGCTCCGCGCCGCTCAACATGGTGATCACCGAGACAGGTGCCGCCTCCGCCGTCGCCAAGGCGCTGCCCGACCTCAGGGCGCGGATCACCGGCAGTTCGATCCGCGTGCCCGTGCCGGACGTCTCGATCGCGATCCTCAACCTGCAACTCGCCCGTGAGGTGACCCGCGAGGAGGTCCTCGACTACCTCCGTGATGTGTCGCTGACCTCCCCGATGCGCCGTCAGATCGACTTCATCAGCGCACCCGACGCGGTCTCCAGCGACTTCATCGGCTCGCGCCACGCATCGATCGTCGACGCGGGCGCCCTCAAGGCCGAAGGTGACAACGCGATCCTCTACCTCTGGTACGACAACGAGTTCGGATACTCCTGCCAGGTCATCCGTGTCGTGCAGCATGTCTCCGGGGTGGAGTACCCGACCTACCCGGCCCCGGCGGCCTGATCCCCGCGCGCACAGGTCCCGGCTCGGTGCCCCGTCGTACGGGGCCGCCGGCCGGGACCGGCCGCCGTGACACCCCCTCAGCGGCACCAGCAAGTTGAACTCCCCACTTCAGTAGGGGAGTTCAGCCATGTTTGCGCCAATGTTCAGTCACGTGGCTCGTCCTGCCCACCGAGTCCTTGCGAAAATCTCGGCACCCGGGCCGCTCCCTCCCCAGGAGACCCCGGGATGTCCCCGTCCGCAGACGTCCGCAGGGAGTCGATGTGCGCGACCCGGTACCCCCCACAGCACGGCGCAGAAGAACGCCGTCCGTTCCCAGGCCCTCGCGGCGGCTGCGCCGCTCCGCATTCGCAAGTGCCCTGGCCGCGATCGCGCTGGTCGTGGCGCTGCCCACGAGCGCCCAGGCCAACGTTCTGCAACTCCTGCCCCAGAACGCCGACGGTCTGGAGCAGTCCTTCTCTCCCGCCTACGACTACGACGGCGACGGCTGCTACGCCACGGCGGCCATCGGCGCGGACGGCACCATCAACCCGGGCCTCAAGCTGGGCGGCGACGTCAACGGGCACTGCCACGACTACGCCCAACTGGCCAACGCCAACACATACTCGCGTGAGAAGTGCAACAACGGCTGGTGCGCCGTCGTGTACGCCAGCTACTTCGAGAAGGACCAGGCCACGCTCGGGCCCGCGGCCATCGGTCACACCCACGACTGGGAGCACGTCGTGGTGTGGATCAACAACAACGAGGTCCAGTACGTGTCGGTGTCGCAGCACTCCGGCTATCAAGTGGCCGGGCGTTCGTCGGTGCGCTTCGACGGAACCCACCCGAAGATCGTGTACCACAAGGACGGCGTCTCCACCCACGACTTCCGGTTCGCCAACAACAATGACGAACCGCCGGAGAACGTCACCGGCGGCTGGTTCTACCCGCGCCTGGTGGGGTGGAACGGCTACCCGGCAGGCTTCCGCGACAAGCTCATGAGCGCGAACTTCGGGGCGGCCACCATCAAGATCAAGGACGGCGACTTCGAGTACGCGCTCGCGCACTCCATGCCGACCGGGATCCCGTTCGACCCGAACGCCTGACCAGCGCACCTCGTCAGGGCCTGGCCGCCGTGGAGGCGGCCGGGCCCCTTCGGGACGATGATCCGCGCAGCGATCGCGACAGGGTCCGGGGACGGTGACGCCCGGTCAGGAAACGGGTTCGCGGGCCGTCAGGCCGCCGCGGCCAGGTCCAGATCCGTGGTCTCGGGGGCCAGTCCCGGGGCCGGTGCGCACGGCCGCCATGGCGGCGCCGAACTTCTCGGTGAACTCGGCCGCGACGTCGGTGTGGACGTAGAACCGGTTGGCGGCGATGCAGACCTCGCCGCCGCGCATCTTGGCATCCATCGCGCCTTGTACGGCGGCGTCGACGTCCGCGTCCGCGCAGACGACGAAGGGGGCGTTGCCGCCGAGCTCCATGGTCACGTCGACGACGTTGGCCGCCCGCCTGCTCCAGGAGCAGTTTGCCGGTCGCGGTGGAACCGGTGAAGGAGAACTTGCAGACCCGTTCGTCACCGAGCCAGGTCGAGACGACCTCGGGGGCGCGGTCGGTGGGCAGGACGTTCAGCAATCCCTCGGGCAGTCCGGCCTCGGTGAGCAGTGCGGCCACCGCGAGGGCGGTGAGCGGGGTCTGCGGAGCCGGCTTCAGCAGGACGGGGCAGCCGGCCGCGAGGGCCGGGGCGATCTTGCGGGTGGCCATGGCGGCCGGGAAGTTCCAGGGCGTGACGAACGCGGTGACGCCGACCGGGTGTCTGCGCACGACGTGCCGGAAGCCGCCGCCCGGGGCGTCGCCGAAGGAGGAGCCGATGCGGACGGCCTCCTCGGCGAACCAGCGGAAGAACTCGGCCGCGTAGCCGACCTCGGCCGCCGCGTCCCGGTAGGCCTTGCCGTTCTCGAGCACGATCAGGCCCGCGAGCATGTCGGTGTGCTCCCGCAGCAGCCGGAAGGCGTCGTGCAGGATCTCCGAGCGGCGCCGCGGCGGCGTGGTACGCCAGGGGGCCGCGGCCGCCTGCGCCGCCTCGATCGCGGCACGGGCATCGTCCGGACCCGCCGCGGACACCTCGCGGACGAGGGCGCCGGTTGCCGGGTCGTGCACGGAGTAGGTCCGTCCGCCGGCCGCCGGGAGCCAGCGGCCGCCGATGAACACGTCGCCGTCGGCGAGCGGGGCCTTGGCGAGGGGGTCGATGCCGACGAGCTTCATGAGCTGCTCTTTTCTCCGTTCGGACAGGGGCTCGCCAGATGCGCGGTGAATTTACGAGCACGCCATACGGCGGACAAGGCCACTCCGGCGGATCGCAACGGGGGTTGCACGACGCCCAGGCCGCCGGCCGTCTGCGCCTCGTCGGAGGCGAGGGCCTCCAGCAGGTCGATGTCCCGGCGCAGGCCGTGACCCCGCGAGGCCGAGGAGGCGTCCGTCACGCGCGTCGTCCCAGGCCCGTGACACGACGAAGGAACCCCAGGTCAACCAGCGAGTTGTCAGGAGAGCAACCGGCATTTCGATTCCTCTGGCCGCCTTGCGAGGGGGTGGCGGCAGACCTAGATTCGCCGCATCGGGCCGGATGAACTGAGCTGAATGCGAGGTTCATCCCTTGCTCCCGTCACATCCGGGTTCCCTCGTCGAACCCTCCACTACCGAAGGTCCAGGAGTTCCGATGCCCTCCCCCTTTGCCGCGACCGCGCTGATCGGCGAGTCCTTCGTCGGTGACGGCGCCGACGCCGCGCACACCATCGTCGTGATCGGCCGCAAGGGCGGCCCGGTCGAGACCGCCTGGGCGACCGTGCTGGCCACGCCGAGCGCCGGACACGTGCCGTTCATGACGGTCGTACGGCCGTCGGTGCCGGTCCGACCGCTGACACTGTTCGTGAACAAGGCCGTCGCCGGGAGCGATCTGCACGAACGCGCCATCTGGGGCAGCGCGCAGGCGGGCCTGGCGCAGGGTGTGCTGGACGCCGTGGCGCAGGGCCTGATCCCGGCCGGGGACGCCGACGATCTGCTGATCATCGCCGCGGTGTGGGTCAACCCGGCGGTCCACGACCTCGACGCCTGCTTCCGCAACCAGCGGGCCGCCGCCCGCGGCGCGATCCACGCGGCCGTGACGGGCACACCGTCGGTCTCCGACGCCCTGGCCGCGGCGAAGGAAGGAGCGACGAACCCGTTCTACACGCCCTCGCCCGAGGTGCTCGCCGCGTCCGCGCCCGAGGTGGTCGCCCGGTGAAGATCACCGACATCACCCTGGACGGCCACGCGATCACGGCCCACACGGGCACCCCGCACTGTGTCGCGCTCGCCGCCGTGCTCGAGGAGGTCATGGAGTTCAGTGCACCGCGCCGCGCAGGACGCGTACGAGGGTGTGGCCCGGGCCATGCGCCTCGCCCCGCCGGCCGACGGCGACTGGGGCCGGGCGGCCGTGACGGCCGTGCGCGAGATCTCCGGGGCACTGGATATCAAGCGGGTCCTGCGCGAGCTCGGCGCCGGCCGCGCGCTGCTGCCGGCCATCGCGGCGGGCGCGGTCGCCGATGCCGTGACCAAGAACGCACCACGACTGCCGGACGAGTCCGAGGTGCTGGAGATCCTCGCGCGGACCTACGAGCGCTCCTGAGGCACGGGGAGCCTTCCCTGCTGGTTAGTGGCCGTCCGGATCCGCCGCGGCACGGGTCCGGGCGGCCTTCTCTGTCTCCTGGGCACGAGACGGGCTCCGGGGCCGCGACGCCGGGGACCGGCCGGCCCAGGGGGCGCACCCGCCGGCCGGTCCCGCGTCCGTGTCACGTGCTGCGTCGCCGTCAGCTCGCGGTGGCCGCCGCTCGCTGAGCCAGGCGGTGTCCGCCCGTGAACACGTTCATGGTGTGCCGCCGAGGTCGCCGACGTCGGTGGGCCCGTCTCGGCGACCGGGCGGCGGCCGGCCACAAGGCCGGCGGTCGGTGCCATGTCCCCAGTCGGTACGGCCTCGTGAGGTGGTCGGCTCCGCTTTGTCTACAGTATTTCGTATGCCGCTGACAAGGGAAGGGACGGGACAACACGAGGAATTCGCAGCTCGAGCGTGCGTGCGGCCGGCGCCGGAGCGGGAGACAGCGGCCGTGCACGGACAAGCCGGGAGTAGACTGTAGACGAAAACCAATATGGGGCTCGGGTGAGCCGCTACCGAGGGGTGGAGCCATGGCCTTGCCGACCGGCACCGTGCCGAAGGTGGAGCGACCCGGCCCGCTGCGCGAGCGGGTCTACGAGGCTCTCCTGGAACTCATCGTCACCAGGTCGCTCGAACCAGGGCAGCATCTGGTCGAGACCGAACTCGCCGGCCACCTGGGCGTCTCCCGCCAGCCGGTCCGCGAAGCCTTGCAGCGGCTCAACACCGAGGGATGGGTGGACCTGCGCCCCGCGCAGGGCGCGTTCGTGCACGACCCCACGCAGGAGGAGGCCGACCAACTGCTCGTCGTACGCGGCCTGCTGGAGGCCGAGGCAGCAAGGCTGGCAGCGGCCCACGCCACCCCCCGGGCCACGGCGCGACTGCGGGAGTTGTGCGAGGCGGGCGAGCGAGCGTGGGAGTCCGACGAGGTCGAGGCGGTGGTGGCGGCGAACGCCGCCTTTCACGCGTATGTGATGGAACTCGCCGCGAACACGGTGCTGGCGGAGCTGTCCGCCCAGGTGGATCGACGCGTCCGATGGCTCTACACACCCGTCGCCCGCACCCGCGGCGCGCTGTCTTGGAGCGAGCACCGCGCCATGATCGACGCCATCGAGGCAGGCGACGAACAGCGTGCACAGCAGCTGATGCGGGCGCACACCGAGCACACGCGCACCAGCTACCACAAACGCGCGAGTTCCGAGCGCTGACGGCATCCTGCCGCCGGCCGTCGCCCACGGGACGCGTCCCACGGGCGACGGCCGGTTCCGCGCGCCCTCAGCGGCCGCCCGGAACGGACCGTCCATGCTTGCCGGTTGCGATGACCATCAGCGTCACCTCACTCGCCCACGATCCGGTTCGCGGCTGAGCACGACAGGTCGACCAACGGGTCGAACACCGAATGCATGGGCGACGAGGCACGGCTCCTCCGGGGGACCCAGCCCGAAACCGCCGGAACATTTGCAGCCCAGGACATGGATACACGCCGGGCGGTGACGGTATACAGTATGCAATCACTCAGGCGAGGGGACTTCATGGAGTCTGCCCCGACGGCCCATGAGGCGTCACCCTCCGAGACCTCAGGGAGCCGCTCCATGTCGTACCGCTCCGCTCTCGCCCACGTCTTGAGCAGCGCCATCAAGCCGTCCGCCGAGGAGACCGGCACACGTGAGCGGTTTCCCCGCGCGTCGGTGACCGCCCTCGGAGCGGCGGGACTGCTCGGACTCACCGTCGCCTCCGACCTCGGCGGCGGGGGTCTGAACCTCTTTGAGGCCACCGAGGTCGTGACCGAGGTGTCCCGCGTCTGCCCGGCCACCGGCGCGGTCCTGCGTTCCCACTACGCCGCCGTCGCCTTCATCGAGGCGTACGGCACACACTGGATGCGCCGGAAGGTCGCCGTCGGCCATCACCTGAGCACGCTGGCCCTCACCGACGCCGGCGAGACCGGCTCCCCGGGCGGAACAGGTGCGACGGCGACGCGCACCGGCGACGTGGTGGCACTGCGCGGCCGCAAACGTGACGTCGTCGCAGCGGGCGAGGCCGACAGCTACATCTGGTCCGCACGACCGGCCGACGGCGGCGAGGGCCAGGCCCTCTGGCTGGTGCCGGCGGACGCACCCGGCCTGTTCGTGCCCGCCCGCCCCAGCGGAGAGGGTCCGCGCGGCAGCGGGACGTCGACGGTCTGCGCGGACCCTGTGCTCGTCCCTGCCGGGGCGATGCTCGAACGGGACGGGACCGACGACATGTTGAGCACCGTCTGCGCATGGCTGGCCGCGGTGCCCGCCCCGGGGGCGGAGGTCCCCGCCGGACCGGTCGATGCCCGAGCGCTCACCTGACCGCCGACTCGACCACCGCAGGACCGTGGTTGCCCCTTTCCGGACGGTGGACGTAGACATTGATAACTGCATACAGTATTCGATGAGCCTTCAGAGTCGCCAGGGGGCCACGCAAAGTGAAGCCGGTATACAAAGTTCCGTATGCATTGAGGGGCGTCATGCACTGTACGAGCAGCGCGGCAAGGTGTCCGGGATCGTCGATCACCACCCCCGTAGGGAGGAACCATGACGACGAGCGTCAGTGACGTGACGACGGAGGCCGCCGTCTGTGCGATCGTGGCCGCCCATCGTGGGCAGCGCGGTCCGCTGCTGCCGATACTCCACGCCGTCCAGGCCGAACTGGGCCACGTTCCGCAGGAGGCCGTTGCGATACTCGCCCGCGAGCTCAATCTGTCGAGGGCGGACGTACACGGGGTGGTCTCCTTCTACCACGACTTCCGCCGCGAGCCGGCCGGCCGTACCACCGTGCGCATCTGCCGCGCCGAGGCCTGTCAGGCCCTCGGTGCCGACGCCCTGGTGACCTCCGCCCGCGACCGGGCGGGCGTGCCGCTCGGGGAGACACGCGCCGACGGTTCGCTGACGGTGGAGCAGGTCTTCTGTCTCGGCAACTGCGCGTTGGGGCCCTCCGTCGAGGTGAACGGCGAGGTGCTGGGACGCATGAGCGCGGAACGCCTGCGCTCGATCCTGGACGAGGCGGTCTCATCGTGACTCAGACGTCGAACTCCCCGGTGACGGTGTACGTGCCGCGTGACTCGGCTGCGCGGTCGGTCGGCGCGGACGCGATCGCGGAGGCGCTCCGGAAGGCGGCGGCCGCTCGGAATCTGCCGCTCACCGTGGTGCGCAACGGGTCGCGCGGCATGCTCTGGCTGGAACCGCTGGTCGAGGTGGTCACGCCCGAGGGGCGGGTCGGCTACGGTCCGGTGGCGCCCACGGACGTGGACGGCCTGGTGGACGCGGGCCTGCTGAACGGCGCGGACCACCCCCTCCGGCTCGGTGTCGTGGACGAGCTTCCCTGGCTGACCCGCCAGACGCGGGTGACATTCGCCAGGGTCGGGGTCACCGACCCGCTCTCCCCGCAGGACTACGAGCGCCACGGTGGCCTCGTCGGACTGCGCAAGGCCCTGGAGCTTCCGCCCGCCGAGGTGGTCGCCTCGGTCACCGAGTCCGGCCTGCGCGGCCGGGGCGGCGCGGGATTCCCGGCCGGCATCAAGTGGAAGACCGTGCTCGACTGTGCCGACGAGCTGAAGTTCGTCTGCTGCAACGCCGACGAGGGCGACAGCGGGACCTTCGCCGACCGTATGGTCATGGAGGGCGACCCGTTCATGCTCATCGAGGGCATGACCATCGCCGCGCACGCGGTCGGCGCGCGCGAGGGCTATGTCTACCTCCGCTCGGAGTACCCGGACGCGGTGGCCACGATGCGTGCCGCGATCGAGATCGCGCGCGAGCACAACTGGCTCGGGAAGCACATCCTCGGCTCGGATCTCTCCTTCGATCTGCATGTGCGGGTCGGCGCCGGTGCGTACATCTGCGGCGAGGAAACCTCCATGCTGGAGAGCCTGGAGGGCAAGCGCGGCGTCGTCCGCGCCAAGCCGCCCATCCCCGCGATCGAGGGGCTGTTCGGCAAGCCGACCGTCGTCAACAACGTCCTCACCCTCGCCACCGTTCCGGTGATCCTCGCCGACGGGGCGAAGCCGTATCAGGAACTCGGCGTGGAGCGCTCGCGCGGCACACAGGTCTTCCAGCTCGGTGGCAACATCGCGCGCGGCGGCATCGTCGAGACGGCGTTCGGCGTCACTCTGCGCGAGCTGATCGAGGACTACGGCGGCGGCACGCTCAGCGGACGGCCGGTGCGCACGGTGCAGGTGGGCGGGCCGCTGGGCGCCTATCTGCCGACCTCGATGTTCGATCTGCCCATGGACTACGAGGCGTTCGCGGCGGCGGGCGCGATGCTCGGCCACGGCGGTGTCGTGGTCTTCGACGACACCGTGGACATGGCCGCCCAGGCCCGCTTCGCGATGGAGTTCTGCGCCGCGGAGTCGTGCGGCAAGTGCACGCCGTGCCGGGTCGGTTCGGTGCGCGGCGTCGAAGTGATCGACCGGATCGTGGCCGGCGAGCAGCGCGACGAGAACCTTGCCCTGCTCGAAGACCTCTGCGAGCTGATGACCGACGGATCGCTGTGCGCCATGGGCGGGTTGACCCCCATGCCCGTGCGCAGCGCCATCACACACTTTTCTGACGACTTCCTCGCGAGGAGGGAGGGCACGGCATGACACTGCTCAAGGAGCCCGACTTCGGAACCCCGGAACGACCCGGCGAGTCGACCGTCACCGTCGAGGTCGACGGCCTGCCCGTCACGGTGCCCGAGGGCACCTCGGTGATGCGGGCGGCGGCATGCGCCGGCATCGACATACCCAAGCTCTGTGCCACCGACAGCCTCGAACCGTTCGGCTCCTGCCGGCTGTGCGTGGTGGAGATCGACGGCCGTCGCGGCACCCCGGCGTCCTGCACCACCCCGGTCGCGGACGGGATGCGGGTGCGCACCCAGACGCCGAAGGTGGAGAAGCTCCGCCAGGGCGTCATGGAGCTGTACATCTCCGACCACCCGCTCGACTGCCTCACCTGCTCGGCCAACGGCGACTGCGAACTGCAGGACATGGCCGGCGTGGTCGGGCTGCGCCAGGTCCGGTACGGCTACGAGGGGGAGAACCACCTCGACGCCGCCCCGGACCTGAGCAACCCGTACTTCGACTTCAATCCCTCCAAGTGCATCGTCTGCTCCCGCTGCGTCCGCGCCTGCGGCGAGGTGCAGGGCACCTTCGCGCTGACCATCGAAGGCCGCGGCTTCGACTCCAAGGTCTCCCCCGGTGCCGGTGAGTCCTTCCTGGACTCCGAGTGCGTCTCCTGCGGCGCCTGTGTGCAGGCCTGCCCGACGGCGACGCTGCAGGAGCGGTCGGTCGTCGAACTCGGCATGCCGTCCCGCTCGGTGGTCACCACCTGCGCGTACTGCGGCGTGGGCTGCTCGTTCAAGGCCGAGCTGCGCGGCGACGAACTGGTCCGGATGGTGCCCTACAAGGACGGCGGGGCGAACGAGGGGCACTCCTGCGTCAAGGGCCGCTTCGCCTTCGGCTACGCGACCCACCCCGACCGCGTCCTCAAGCCCATGGTTCGCGAGAAGATCACCGACCCGTGGCGCGAGGTCGAGTGGGAGGAGGCCATCCAGACGGTCGCCGCCAAGATGCGCGCCATCCAGGACGCCTACGGCCCGAGCTCGATCGGCGCCATCAGCTCCTCGCGGTGCACCAACGAAGAGGTCTACGTCGTCCAGAAGATGGTGCGCGCGGCCTTCGGCAACAACAACGTCGACACCTGCGCCCGGGTCTGCCACTCCCCCACCGGCTACGGACTGAAGCAGACCTTCGGAGAGTCGGCCGGCACGCAGGACTTCCGCTCGGTGGCGGAGGCCGACCTCATCATGGTCATCGGCGCCAATCCCACCGACGGCCACCCGGTGTTCGCCTCGCGAATGAAGCGCCGGCTGCGCGAGGGTGCGGGGCTCGTCGTGGTCGACCCGCGTCGCATCGACCTGGTGCGCTCGCCGCACATCGAGGCCGCGCATCATCTGCAGCTCAAGCCCAGCACGAACGTCGCCGTCATCAACGCCATGGCGCACGTGGTGGTGACCGAGGGCCTGGTCGACCGCTCGTTCGTCGAGGCACGGTGCGAAGGGTTCGACGAGTGGGCGCAGTTCGTCGCCCTCCCGGAGAACAGCCCGGAGGCCACCGAGCCGATCACCGGTGTCCCGGCGGACCAACTGCGGGCCGCCGCCCGGCTGTACGCGCAGGCGCCCAACGCGGCCATCTACTACGGCCTCGGCGTGACCGAGCACAGCCAGGGCTCCACGATGGTCATGGGGATGGCGAACCTCGCGATGGCCTGCGGCAACATCGGCCGCGAGGGCGTGGGCGTCAATCCGCTGCGCGGCCAGAACAACGTGCAGGGCTCCTGCGACATGGGCTCCTTCCCGCACGAGTTCACCGGCTACCGCCATGTCTCCGACGACGCGGTGCGCACCGTGTTCGAGGAGCTGTGGGGCCGCTCCCTGCTGCCCGAGCCGGGGCTGCGGATCCCGAACATGTTCGACGCGGCGATCGACGGCTCCTTCCGGGGCCTGTTCGTCCACGGCGAGGACATCGCCCAGTCCGACCCGAACCTCCAGCACGTCAGTGCGGCGCTGGCGGCCATGGACCTGGTCGTGGTGCAGGATCTGTTCCTCAATGAGACGGCCAAGTTCGCGCATGTCTTCCTGCCGGGCGCGTCGTTCCTGGAGAAGGACGGCACCTTCACCAACGCCGAGCGCCGGATCAACCGGGTGCGGGCGGTCATGAAGCCGAAGACGGGCAAGCACGAGTGGCAGATCGTCTGCGAGATCGCCACCGCCATGGGCTACCCCATGGCGTACGACCACCCGAGCCAGATCATGGACGAGATCGCCCAGGTCACACCCACCTTCAAGGGCGTCTCCTTCGAGCTGCTGGACAAACTCGGCAGCGTCCAGTGGCCGTGCAACGACGAGGCTCCGCAGGGCACGCCGACCATGCATGTCGACGCATTCGTCCGCGGCAAAGGCAAGTTCGCGGTCACCGCCTATGTGCCGACGGACGAGCGGACCACCTCGCGCTTCCCGCTGGTGCTGACCACGGGACGCATCCTCAGCCAGTACAACGTGGGAGCGCAGACGCGCCGTACGGGCAACGTGGCGTGGCACCCCGAGGACCTGCTGGAACTGCACCCGCTGGACGCCGAGAACCGCGGCATCACCGACGGCGACATGGTGACGCTGACCAGCCGGGTCGGCAGTACGACACTTCGGGCCCGGGTGTCCGACCGGATGCCGCCGGGTGTCGTCTACACCACGTTCCACCACCCGGTGACCGGCGCCAACGTGGTCACCACCGAGAACTCGGACTGGGCGACCAACTGCCCCGAGTACAAGGTGACCGCCGTACAGGTGGGCCTGGCCCACCCGCTCGAACGGCACGCCACCGACTCCGTCGGGACCGACCGGCTCGCGGCGGTGGACTGAGATGGCCGCCGCCGTGCCGTCCGAGCAGCGGATGGCGAACCAGATCGCCGCGAACTTCCGGCATGTTCCCGATGACCGGGCCGCGGAGGCGATCGCGAGCCACATCAGCCGGTTCTGGGACCCGCGGATGCGTGCCCGGCTGTTGGAGCTGGTGGAGGCCGGGGCGGACGGCCTGGATCCCGTGGTCGTCTCCGCCGCACGACTGCTGAGGCAGCCGCAGGAGGCCCCGGCCGGCTGACCGGCGACCGCCTCCTCTGTACATGACACCGCCTCATCCCCCTTCCTTGCGAAGGCGGATGAGGCGGTGTGGTCTGCAGGGAGCCCGAACGGCTCAGGCCGCCGCGACGCCGTCCAGGCCGCGGCTGGTGACCAGCCGCACCCGTCCGTCGCCGAGGTGGTAGGACAGGCCCGCGACGGCCGTTGGCCCGCCGACGAGCGCGGGTGAGCGGTCCTGCAGCAGGTCCACGGTGTGGCGTATGTGCTCGTCCACGATGTCGGACTCCTTGCTCAGCCCCGCCGCACGCGCGGTCAGCACACTGGGCGTGACGCGCTCGACGACGTCGCGCACATACCCGGCCGGAGCCAGGCCCTCCTCGAGGGCCGTGCGCGCGGCGCGGATCGCACCGCACGCATCGTGTCCGAGCACGACCACGAGAGGGCAGCCCAGCAGGCCGACTCCGTACTCGATGCTGCCGAGCACCTCGGGACCGACCACATGGCCGGCGGTGCGCACCACGAAGAGGTCGCCGAGCCCGCGGTCGAAGATGATCTCCGCGGCCAGTCGTGAGTCGGAGCACCCGAAGATCACGGCGAAGGGATGCTGACCGGGCGCCAGGGCGGCGCGACGTGCGGCGTCCTGGTTGGGGTGCTGCGGATCTCCGACGACGAAGCGCTGATTGCCCGTCAACAGGATGTCGAGGGCCTGGGCTGCGGAGGGCGTCTCGTTGTGGGCCATGGAATCAGGATGCGTAGACTTCATACAGTATGCAATACCTGTGCAGTGGTCGGGTTCTCACGCGGAGGTGACGGTCGACGCGCTCGAGGCATTGCGCTGCGCCAGCAGGTCGGTCGCCGCGTGAACGGCCCGTAGCGTCGGGGCCTCCGCACCCGTGATGTCGGCGATCTCGACCACCGCCGTGACCACGGCATCGAGTTCGAGCGGCTTGCCGGCCTCCAGGTCCTGGAGCATCGAGGTCTTGTGGTGACCGACCCCTTCGGCGCCGCGCAGCCGCTTCTCGATGGAGATGTCCGGCTCGCTGCCGACCCGGGCCGCGATGTCCAGCGTCTCCTCCATCAGCTGGGTCACCAGCCGCCGCGTCCGGGGGTGACGGCAGATCTCGACCATGGTCGCCCTGGTGAGCGCGCTGAGCGGATTGAAGGCCACATTGCCCATGAGTTTGATCCAGATGTCGTCGCGCAGACGGGGCTCGACCGGCGCCTTCAGGCCTCCGGCGACCAACGCCTCGCTGAAGGCCGTGCAACGCTCGGACATGTGCCCCGAGGGCTCCCCGAGGGAGAACCGGGTGCCCTCCAGATGCCGGATCACTCCGGGCGCCTCGATGACGGTGGCCGGGTAGACGACACAGCCGATCGCCCGTTCCGGAGACAGGACCGCACTCGTGGCGCCGGCCGGGTCGACGGCCTCGACCCGACGGCCTTCGTAAGGCCCGGCCAGGCGGTGGAAGTACCACCACGGGATGCCGTTCTGCCCGGCCACGACAGCCGTGTGATCGGCCAGCAGCGGCTTGATCAGGGGGCCACAGGTCGGGTAGGAGTGCGCCTTCAGGCCGAGGAACACGTAGTCGACCGGGCCGACCTCGGTGGGGTCGTCCGTGGCGTGCGGCCGGGCGGTGAAGTCACCGCGCGGGCTGTTCACACGGACGCCGTCGGCCCGCATGGCACGCAGATGGTCACCGCGGGCGATGAGGTGCACCTCGGCGCCACCCCGGTCCAGTGCGGCACCGACGTACGCGCCGATCGCGCCGGCCCCGAGGACTGCGATCTTCATGGCCACTCCTCTCGATTGAAGACTGTATACTGTATTCACAGCTCTCTGTTCACGTCTACCAACAGCACGTGACCGTTCGACGTCGAATTCCGGCGCGCCCCCACTCAGCGAGGGATGAAGCGCACAACGGCGCCCGTACTCCCTCGGGAGGCCGCGACCGGAGTCGACCGGCTTTCCGGCACCGTGGACCGGGCCGGAGACGGCGGCCCGGTCACGTCCGGCCGGTATCCGCCATGCGCCCCATGACAGCCCGACGACCGCGGCGCGTTTCGGTGCCACGAGGACACCCGTCACCGAGGCCGCGGAAGAGCTCAACGCCGTGCCACCTGCGGGATCCCCGGCCCGCGGTCAGTCGAGCGGCCGGACAGCACTCCCGGCCGCTTCGGACGGTGTACGTTCCCGCGCCGCCCCGGCCTCGGGGCGGGACACGGGCAGCTCCACCATGACGCACCACCCCGAGGCGTTGCGCCGTACCTCCATACGCGCTGCAAGCGCGTCGACGATCGCCAGGCCACGACCACGCTCGTCGAGATCGCCGTCCTGGCACGGACGTGGGAGCTGACGGCCCCCTCCGTGGTCACGCGCCATCACGCGCAGGAAGCCCGGCCCGAGGTCCAGGCGCAGGGTCAACCGCCGGTGGCCGTGCTCGGCAGCGTTGGCCGCCAGCTCGTCGACGACGAGGACGGCGGTGTACCTGTCGTCCGCGCAGAGGCCCCACTGGTGAAGCAGCGCCTCGGCGATGTGCCGCGCGCTGCGCACGGACGCCCGTCGGGCGGGCAGGACCAGCAACGCATGCCGGGGAGGGGCCGGCTGCGCGACGGCCGCCGGGCCACGCGCCACCGTTGCCTCGCAGGTCGGTGCCTCGGTCTCGCCGCGATCCCACATACTGCCACCAAGAGGAACTGAATACCGTATACAGTATTCTACTCCCTTGCCCGGATTACCGGAAAACCGCAGCGGGAAGCCGGCCCGGGCCGATGGCCGGGGCCGGCTCCTCATGGAGGCAGGACGTCCGCTCCCACGTCATCCCGCCGGGCCCGCTCGAGAGCGGACCGGTTCAGATGATGACCTGCTTGTCCCGCATGGCGGCGATGGCGCTCGCGTCATAGCCCAGCTCGCTCAGGACCTCGTCGGTGTCCTCGCCGAGCAGCGGAGCACCCTTGATCTCGGGCTTGAACCCGGAGAACTTGATCGGGCTGCCGACTGTCAGGTACGTCCCGCGGCCCTTCTGCTCCACCTCGACAACGGTCCCGCTCTTGCGCAGCGCCTCGTCGTCGGCGATCTCCTTCATGCTGAGCACGGGCGCGCAGGGCACCTCCCACTTGCGCAGGATGTCGACCGCCTCGTACTTCGTCTTGTCGGCCAGCCACTTCTCGATCTCCTCGAAGATCTCGAAGATGTGGGACTGCCGGGCCTTGGCGGTGGCGTACTCCGGGTCCTCGGCCCACTCGGGGTGGCCGATGGCCTCGGCGGTCCGCTTCCAGTTCTGCTCCTGGACCGTGAAGTAGATGTAGGCGTTGGGGTCGGTCTCCCACCCCTGGCACTTGAGCACCCAGCCGGGCTGACCACCGCCGCCGGCGTTGCCACCGCGAGGCACGGCCTCACCGAACTCGCCGTTCGGGTACTGCGGGTACTCCTCCAGATAGCCGACCCGGTCCAGGCGCTGCTGGTCGCGGAGCTTGACCCGGGACAGGTTGAGCACGGCGTCCTGCATGGACACGGCCACCTTCTGGCCCTTGCCGGTCCGGTCACGATCGATCAGCGCCGTGAGAAGACCGATCAGCAGGTGCATGCCCGTGTTGCTGTCCCCGAGAGCGGCACCACTGACGGTCGGCGGGCCGTCCCAGAACCCGGTCGTCGACGCGGCACCACCCGCGCACTGGGCCACGTTCTCGTAGACCTTGAGGTCGTTCCACGGCGAGTCCTCGTTGAACCCCTTGACGGAGCCGAAGATCAGCCGCGGGTTCCACTTCTGGAGGGTCTCCCAGCCCAGGCCCATGCGGTCCATGGCGCCCGGTGCGAAGTTCTCCACCAGCATGTCGGCCTCGCGGATCAGCTTCTCCATGACCTCCCGGCCCTCGGGGGACTTGGTGTTGATGGCCAGCGAGCGCTTGTTGCTGTTCAGCATGGTGAAGTACAGCGCGTCGGCGTCGGGGATATCGCGCAGCTGATTGCGCGTCACGTCACCGCCGGTGGTGCGCTCGACCTTGAGGACATCGGCTCCGAACCAGGCGAGCATCTGCGTGCAGGCCGGACCGGCCTGTACGCCGGTGAAGTCGATGACCTTTATCCCGGCAAGGGGCAGTTCAGTCATGTTCGCTTTCCTTATCGTGAATAGTCTCGATGCAGTGATGGCGGGACGTGGTCAGTGCTTGGCCGTGATGCCCTTGGGGTTGAGGTGCGCGATGTTGCCGCTCTCCGTGCCGTCGGTCGGGTCGATCACGCAGTCGATCAGCGCGGGAACGCCGGCGGCCAGGGCCTCGCGGAGGGCGGTGGCGACCTCGTCGGGCGTCTTCGCCTGGTAGCCCTGGCCGCCGAACGCCTCGATCATGAGGTCGTGGCGGGCCTTGAGGGCGGTCGGTGCCGGGTCGTCTGTGGCGGAGGCGTCGTCGCCGCGGTAGACGCCGCTGTTGTTGAGGACGACGGTGACGATGGGCAGGTTGTAGCGGCAGACCGTCTCGATCTCCATGCCGCTGAAGCCGAACGCGCTGTCGCCCTCGATGGCGACGATCGGGTCGCCGGTCTCGACGGCGGCGGCGATGGCGTAGCCCATGCCGATGCCCATGACGCCCCAGGTGCCGCTGTCCAGCCGATGGCGCGGCACCTGCATGCCGATCGTGTTGCGGGCCAGGTCCAGCGCGTTGGCGCCCTCGTTGACGACGTAGGCGCGCGGATTCTCCCGCAGCACGTCACGGATGGCCTGCAGCGCGCCCAGGAACTTCATCGGGTGCGCCGTCTCGGCGGCCTTCAGACGCCCGGACATCTTGGCGACGTTCTGCGCCGAGCGGGCGGCGAGTTCCTCACGCCACTGCGGCGGGGCCGTGATCCGGCCCGGCTTGCTGCGCTCGACCAGGGCCTCCATCACGGAGCCCACATCGCCGACGAGCGGGGCCGCGATGGGCTGGTTGCTGTCCATCTCGGTGGCCGCGATGTCGACCTGGATGAACTTGGCGTCCGGGTTCCACTGGGGCGCGTCGCCGTGCCCGAGCAGCCAGTTCAGACGGGCACCGACGAGCATGACGACGTCGGCCTTCTTCAGCGCCAGCGAGCGCGCGGTCGCCGCCGACTGCGAATGGTCGTCCGGCAGCAGGCCCTTCGCCATCGACATGGGTACATAGGGGATGCCGGTGCTCTCGACGAACTCCCGGATCAGCTCGTCGGCCCGCGCGTACGCGGCGCCCTTGCCGAGCACCACCAAAGGCCGCTCGGCGCCCGCGAGGAGGTCGATCGCGCGGTCCACGGCCTCCGGCTGCGGCAACTGGCGCGGCGCCGGGTCCACGAGCCGCCACAGCGACGCGGCGCCCTTCTCGGCGTCGATGACCTCACCCAGGACCGCGGCCGGGATGTCCAGGTAGACCCCTCCGGGGCGTCCGGATATCGCGGTGCGGATCGCACGGGCCACTCCACGGCCGATGTCCTCGGCCCGGTGCACTCGGTAGGCCGCCTTGACGAACGGCTTGGCGGCCGCGAGCTGGTCCATCTCCTCGTAGTCGCCCCGCTGGAGGTCGACGAGGTGCCGCTCGCTCGACCCGGAGATCTGCACCATCGGGAAGCAGTTGGTGGTTGCGTTGGCGAGTGCCACGAGGCCGTTGAGGAAGCCCGGCGCCGACACCGTGAGGCAGATGCCCGGCTTCTGCGTGAGGAACCCGGCAGCCGCCGCCGCGTGGCCGGCGTCGCTCTCGTGCCGGAAACCGATGTACCGGATACCCGAGGCCTGCGCGAGACGGGCCAGGTCCGTGATCGGGATACCGACGACCCCGTAGATGGTCTCGACACCGTTGAGCTTGAGTGCGTCGACAACCAGATGGATCCCGTCGGTCAGAGCGGCCGGGTCCTCGGCGCCCTCCACGCCCGTGTCCTGTACGACAGCGTCCGTCATGGTCCGGATCCTCCCTAGAGGGTCGCCCAGTTCGTCTTCCGTGCTTCACCATCCGCGCCAGGGGGCCGGCGCGTCCAAGATCTTTTGCCAACCAGCCGATTTACGGCGTTTATCGAAAGGGGCGGGGTCGGCCGCAGGCGCCGGGTGCGCTTGCGGACACCGGCCGGGGCAGCCTGTAACAGAGCTCCCCGCCCCGGGGCGGGGCCCGTCAGCCCGCGCCCCGGACGTCCACGAGCCGCCTGTCGCGGGGGCCTTCCGCCGCCTCGGGTACGGCGGCGAGGTCCGGCCGCTCCGTCACGAAGACCTCGTCCAGCGAGAGCCCCGCGACCACGTTGAGGAACGCCCTGGCCACGACCGATCCGGGCGTCGCCGCATGGACCGCCACCGAGATCTGCGCCCTGGCGTCCGGCTCGACCAGCCGGACGGCCCGGGTACCTCCGGTCACCGGCATGGCGTTCAGCCAGGTGTGCGGGACGACGCTCGCCCACGCCCCCGTGGCGACATGGGCACACAGGGAGGCGACCGAGTCCGTCTCGACCTGGGGGGTCGCCATGACCCCTGCGCTCTCGAAGGCGTTGTCGATGAACTGACGGAACCTCATGTCCGGGGTCAGCAGCGCCAGCGGGAGCTGCGCCGCCTCGGCCCAGGTGATGGTGGGGGCCGGGGGCACCAGATGCTCGCCGGACACCAGCAGCACGTACTGCTCCTCGTACAGCCGGAGCATCTCCAGGCCCTCCCGGTCGTCGGGCCCGAAGTGGGCGATGGCGGCGTCCAGTTCGAAGTCGCGCAGCTGGCGGACCAACTCGGCGGAGGACAACCGCGAGCACACCTTCACCCTGGCCAGCGGGTGCATCGCACAGAAGGCGGCCACCGGAAGCCCGGTCGTCGTCGACACCGTGGGCCCCGTCCCCAGCCGAAGCGTGCCGGTGACCCCCGACTGCATGACGGCCACCTCGGCCTTGAAGGCATCGTGCTCGGCGAGGATCCGCTTGGCCCAGACCACGAGCCGCTCACCCTCAGCGGTCAGTCCCTCGAAGGTGCGCCCCCGGTTGATCAGTGTGACGTTCAGCTCCCGCTCCAGCTTCGCGATGGCGATCGACAGCGCCGGCTGCGAGACGTAGCAGGCATCCGCCGCCCGCGCGAAGTGCTTCTCCCTGGCCACTGCCACGAAGTACTCGAGCTGCCGGAACAACATGAGCGGCTCTCCTTCACCGAGCGATATTGTATGCAGTATTCCTTATTCACGAGGCGGGCGCCATACTGTGGACGACGACGATCCGGAGATCGATGGCGCGCCCGTCACACGCACAGGAGTGCGGCCCTCGGGAAGCGCTCAGAAGGAGGGGAACCGCCGTGGACGGCAACAACGCGGCCGGGAACGCAGCCTCATCGGGGCGGGCCGGACATGGCGCCGGGCGCATCGGCGAGCCGGAGGCCTGGCTGGCCCAGGCGATCCTGCGCGAGTCCTCCGAGGCCATCGTGGTGGCCGACCCGGAGGGGATCATCCAGGTCTGGAACGGCGGAGCGGAACGGATGTTCGGACACCCGGCGGCCGAGGCCGTGGGCCAGAGTCTCGACCTGATCATCCCGGAGAAGCTGCGGGGGCGGCACGGCAAGGGCTACCGGAACACGATGGCCACCGGTCAGACCCGGTACGGGGACACACTCCTCGGCGTTCCCGCCACCCACCGGGACGGCCACCGCCTGTCGATCGAGTTCACGGTGGCGCTGCTGCGCGATGCGACCGGCCGGATCGCCGGAATCTCCGCGATCATGCGCGAGGTCACGGAGCGGCGCAACACGGAGAAGGAACTGCGTACGCGGCTGGCCCAACTCGAGCGGCGGCTCTCCCAGACGTCCCCCGCCTGACTGCGGCCCGACCGGCTTCGTCCGACGTATCACACGCGGCGGCCCGTCGGATGTTCACGGCAGAACTCAACGGTGTCGACCGGACATCGGTGACCACGCCGGACGGCTGGCGCACCGGCCCGGGTCGGTGCGCGGCGTCTGCCTTCCGGTACAGGCTCGCGTCACCCGGATTCGGCGTTGCTCGGCGGATAGGACGGACGCATCGGCACCGGCGGCGCGAGGGACGGCAGCGCCGTCTCCTCCACCCAGGCGGTGAACACGTCGTCCAGCGGCCGGCTCGCGAACCGCGCGGCGTGCGTGGTGAAGGCACCCGTCGTCACGACCCCGCCCCGGTGCACGCCCGCCCAGCTGCGCAGCATCCGGTGGAACGCCTCCTCACCCAGAGCGGAGCGCACCGCGTGCAGCACGAGGCCACCGCGTTCGTAGAGACGGTCGTCGAACATCCGCTTGCGACCCGGGTCGGCCAGCCGTAGATCCTGCGGCAGCGAGGACAGCTTCCGGTGCGCCGCCTCGGCCAGCTGGGCGGCCGTGGGGCCCCCGGACCGCTCCGACCAGAGCCACTCCGCGTACTTCGCGAATCCCTCGTTGAGCCATATGTGCCGCCAGTCGGCGACGGACACGCTGTTCCCGAACCACTGGTGCGCGAGTTCGTGCGCCACCAGCCGCTCCGACCCTCGTGCCCCGTCCACGTGGTTGACGCCGAACAGCGACAGGCCCTGTGCCTCGACGGGCACGTCGAGCTCCTCCTCCGTCACGACCACCGCGTACTCGCCGAACGGGTACGGGCCGAAGAGCTCCTGGAACAGCTCCATCATGGCGGGCTGACGCGCGAAGTCCCTGGAGAACTGCGGTAGCAGACGCGCGGGAATGTGCCCGTACTGCGGCACGCCGCCCTCGCCCGGATCGCCGAGCAGCACCGTCTGGTACCTGCCGATCGACAGCCCGACCAGATAGCTGGAGGTCGGTGCCGGCTGTTCGTACACCCACGTCGTCGTCGACGCCTTCGTCGTACGGGTCAGCAGGCGCCCGCCCGCCACCACCGAGTACATCGACGGGGTGGTGACCGATATGTGGTAGGACGCCTTGTCCGCCGGGCGGTCGTTGCACGGGTACCACGACGGCGCCCCGACCGGCTGGCTCGCCACCAGTGCCCCGTCCTCCAGTTCCTCCCAGCCGATCTCACCCCAGGGGCTGCTGACCGGCTTCGGATTGCCCGACCAGTGCACCTCGACGGTGAACGCGGCACCCGCCCGGATCGGCTTCTGCGGACGAACCCGCAGCCTGCCCCCGCGGTGCGCATAGTGCGGAGCCCGGCCGTCGACCCTGATCCGCCCGATTCGGAAGTCGGCCAGATTGAGCTGGAACTCGGTGAGCGGGGCCCGGCCCGCTATGGCGTTGAGGCGGGCCGTCCCGGCGAGCCGGTTGGGGCCGGGCCGATAGTCCAGCGCGAGCTCGTAGCGGTGCACCCGGTAGCGGGGGTCACCGTTGTCGGGGAAGTACGGGTCTGCTTCCACCTTCTGCTGAGGGGTCACTGCTGCGTCTGCTCCCTGCGCCGTGCTCGTACGTCGTGCCGGCGTCCCGCCTTCCGGCCCCTGACGAGTCACGCCGCGCGCCTCCGGGGACGCCATGCCTCGATCGGGTTGCCCAGCCAGCGGGTGTCGTCGGGCACCGACTCCGCCGCCATCACGAGCGACGCGGGACCCAGTGTGGTGCGGGCCCCGACCGTGCTACCGGGCAGGACGATTCCGCCAGGACCCAGCGTCGCGCCCTCACGGAGGACCACAGTATCCGTCCGCAAGATCCGGTCGTGGAAGAGGTGGGTCTGCAGCACGCAGCCGCGATTGACCGTGGCTCCGTCCTCCAGAGTCACCAGGTCCGTCTCCGGAAGCCAGTAGCTCTCCACCCACACGCCGCGGCCGATCCGGGCGCCGAGTGCACGCAGCCACAGCGTCATCAGCGGCGTGCCCGGCACCGCCCCGGCCAGCCACGGCACGGCCACGACCTCGACGAAGGTGTCCGCCAGCTCGTTGCGCCACACGAACGAGCTCCACAGCGGGTGCTCCCCGGTGCGGTGCCGGCCCACGAGCAGCCACTTCGCCACGACGGACACGGCACCGGCCGTCAGCCCGGCGCCCAGCAGCACCAGCCCGCACAGCAGCCACGCCCACCCGCCGAGCGCGCTGAGCGCCGCCGCCGTCAGCACCGCGAGCCACGCCGAGCAGAACACGGGCACGATGCGGCACAGCTCCACCAGCCCACGCGCCCACAACAGCCGGGCCGGTGGGTCGTAGGTTCGGCTCTGATCACCGCTGGACACCGCGCGCGGCAGCTTCACCGGCGGCAACCCGAGGTAGGAGCTGCCCTTCTTCGCCTTCTTCGGCGTCGCCGACAGCACACCGACCAGCCCGCCGTCGGGCACACTCCGGCCCGGTGCGGTCATCCCCGAGTTCCCGAGGAACGCCCGCCGACCGATCTGCGCGCGACCGATGCGCACCCAGCCGCCGCCCAGTTCGTACGGCGCGGTCAGCGTGTCGTCGGCCAGGAACGCCCCGTCACCGACCGTCGTCAGACTCGGCAGGGCGAGAACGGTCGACACCTCGGCGCCGCGGCCGATCCGCATCCCGAGCAGCCGCAGCCACACCGGCGTGATCAATCCGGCGTAGAGCGGGAACAGGGTCTCGCGCGAGCGGTCCATCAGCTGGGTGACAGTCCAGGCCTGCCAACCGATCCGGCTGTGCGTCGGGTGCGTGCCCTCGCGCAGACCGAGGCTCATCAGCCGTACGGCGATCAGGAGCAGCAGCGCGTAGGTCAGCCCGAAGGCAATCGTGGCGGGAACCAGCGCCGCGGCCGCACCCCGAAGGGCCGCACCGAGACCGGCGGCCGGATCGACGAAGGCGTGCGCCACCAGGAGGGCGGCCGCCCCCGGCGGCACGGGCAGGACCGTCAACGCGAAGCCTGTGACGCCGTACATCGCCCGCCACCACCGGCCACGCCGCGGTCGCTCCTTGGGCCAGTTGCGCTTCGCCCTGCCGAGCTTGACGGCGGGCGCACCCGCCCAGCGCTGACCGGTCGGAACCTGCCCGGCGACGGCCGATCCGGGCGCGACCTCGGCCCGCTTGCCGACCCGCGCCCCCGGGAAGAGCATGCTGCGGGTGCCGACCACGGCGTGCGCACCCACCTTGACCGGGCCGATCTCCAGCCGGTCGCCGTCCAGCCAGTAGCCCGTCAGGTCCACTTCGGACTCCACGGCCGCGGCCCTGCCCAGCTTGAGCATGCCGGTCACCGGCGGCAGCGAGTGCAGGTCCACCTCGGGGCCGACCTTGGCGCCCAGCGCCCGCGCGTACCTCTCCAGCCACGTGCCCGTCAGCGAGGTCGCCCCGCTGAACTCCGCCAGCCGCTCGGCCGTCCACAGCCGCAGATGAACGCTGCCACCGCGCGGGTACTGCCCGGGCCTGACGCCCCGCAGCAGCAGCCGGGCCCCACCCGCGGCGATCGCGAGCCGACCCGGCGGGGTGAAGAACAGCACCGCCCCGGCCGCCACGGCCCACCACGAGGTGCTCGGCACCCACGGGTACGGGCCGAACCAGTGCAGCACATTGCCGAGCGCGGCCAGCACCACGGTCCAGCGCAACCCGAGCACCGTGAACAGGGGAACCAGCAGGAGGACTTGCAGAGCCCGGGTGAGCGCCGGAACCGGCAGGATCACGCGCTGTGCCCCGTCGTCCTGCGCCGACTCCTCCAGACGGCGGGCCAGCTTGCGCAGCGTCGGCTGCTGGTAGATGTCGAGGACGGCCGCGCTCGGATAGCGGGTGCGCAGCCGGGTGGTGAGCTGCGCGGCGGACAGACTGCCACCGCCGATCGCGAAGAAGTCGTCGGAGGCGCCCGCCACCGGGATGCCGAGGACCTCGGTCCACTGCTCGGCGAGCCAGGCCTCCGTGCCGTAGAGCTCGGCCGCGGGTTGCTCCAGGCCCTCCAGCGGCCAGGGCAGGGCATTGCGGTCGACCTTGCCGGACGTGCGGGTGGGCAGGTCCTCGACCGGCGCGAGCAGCGGCACCAGAGCGGCGGGCAGTTCGGCGCGCAGCTTCTCGACGGCGACCGTACGGTCCCATCCCTCCTGGGTGACGACGTACCCGACGAGGAGCTGATTGCCGCTGCGGGCGGTCCGCACGGCGGCGGCGGCGCCGGCCACGCCCGGCAGCGCCTGCAGTGCGGCGTCCACCTCGCCGAGTTCGATGCGCCGCCCGCCGAGCTTGATCTGCTCGTCGACGCGCCCCAGGAAGATCAACCCCTCGGGCTCGGCCCGGACGAGGTCCCCGCTACGGTAGGCACGTTCCCAGGCGAGCGCTTCGAGGGGCGCGTATTTCTCCGCGTCCTTCTCGGCGTCGAGATACCGGGCGAGCCCGACCCCGCCGATCACGAGCTGCCCGCTGTCGCCCATCGCCACCGGCTGCCCGGCGTCGTCCACGACGGCCAGTTCCCAGCCGTTCAGCGGGAGCCCGATCCGGATCGGCTCCTCGCCGGTGAGCAGCGACGCACAGGCCACAACGGTCGCCTCGGTCGGCCCATAGGTGTTCCAGACCTCGCGGCCCTCGGTGACCAGCCGCTGCGCGAGCTCGGGCGGGCAGGCCTCGCCACCGAAGATCAGCAGGCGGACGTCGTTCAGGGTCTCGGGCTCCCAGAGTGCGGCCAGGGTCGGCACGGTCGAGACGACGGTGATCTCCTGCTCGACCAGCCAGAGACCGAGGTCGGCGCCGCTGCGTACTTGCGAGCGCGGTACGGGTACCAAGCAGGCCCCGTACCGCCAGGCCAGCCACATCTCCTCGCAGGAGGCGTCGAAGGCCACGGAGAGGCCGGCCATGACCCGGTCGCCGGGCCCGATCGGCTCCTCCTTCAGGAAGAGGTCCGCCTCGGCGTCCACGAACGCGGCGGCGCTGCGATGACTGACGGCGACGCCCTTGGGCTTCCCGGTGGAACCGGAGGTGAAGATGATCCAGGCGTCGTCCTCGACGCCCGGGCGGGCAGCGGGACCGCCGGACGTGCCGTTGACGGTCAGCCGGTGCCCGGCGCCGATCACGGCGCGCACCTCCGCCTCCCCGAACACCAGCTCGGCCCGCTCGTCCGGGTCCTCGGCGTCCACGGGGACGTAGGCGGCTCCCGCCGCGAGAACGGCGAGGATCGCCACGTACAGGTCATTGGTCCCGGACGGGACGCGGACGCCGACCCGGTCGCCGAGGCCGACCCCGGCGTACGCGAGGCGCCGCCGCAGGGACTCGACCTCGAAGGCCAGAGCGCGGTAGGTGAGGCTACGACGGCCGTCGTCGAGAGCAGGCTCGTCGGGATGCGCCCGTACCGAGGCGTCGAGGATGTCCACGAGCGTCCGCGGCGAGGCGGCAGCAGCGGCGGAGAAGAGCGCGCGGTCGCCGAACTCGGCGCGCATCCGTTCCTCGGACGGCGCGAGTGCGGGGCCTTGCTGGAGGGCTGCCATCGGGTCCTCACGTCTCGTTCCCGGAACGTTCCGGGCGCTGGTGGGCCCGCAGGGATGCCTGGGGATCTTCCGGTCCAGCTCCAAACAAGCGGGCAATCCTAGTACGGCGCCGGACACCGACAGTGCCGACAAGCCACCGACGCAGGGTTCAGGTGCGGCCCGAACCGGTGATTCCGGCGCGCTGACATGGGGATGCGTCATCGTGACGAGATATGCCCCACACATGGCCGTAGCGCCTCGAAGGGGCGCATCTCGAGCCCCCGAGGGGGCACTTGGCGTCTCCGTCGGGGGCGCGGAAGGGGGCAGTGCTGCGGTCGGTCACCATGGGTAAGCCTGGCCTCGCTGCGTGCTGTGGGGCTCCCATCGTTCCGCATCGGCCCTGTTCGCGCCTGTTGTGCCGCCGCCGGGTATCCGAGGCTCCTGATTCTCGGCCTCGGAA
>NZ_JAYWVC010000570.1:0-1399 GCF_036281785.1 Streptomyces chiangmaiensis
CCGAGGGCGGCAGAGCAATACCTGCCGCCCATTGCCCTGGGGGGAAGAATCTAGTTGCTAAATATCTAGATTCAGGGGATGATGCGTGCCTGCAGTGCGGGCCAGCGCAGGTGACACCGACCTCGAAGCGCTTGTTCACCGGCCCGCTCCGCGAGCGAGCTCGGCCCGGTCGTCGAGGCCCTTGAGTCGCACTTTCAGAACGGCTCACATGCCCTTCTCCTCCTGAGTGCCGAGAGCGGCGGGTTGTCTCGGCGACCGCCACCGCCAGAAGCGCCTGTGCGGCACGCTCGGGGCGGGAGAAGGGCTCCGGAGGGACCCTCCCGAGGCCCTTCTGTACGGCGGGCTGCGTTCGTCATGGTTATGACCGTAAGCATTTAGCTCACAACATGCAACCCCTCCTCGCACCAGGTTCGAAGGATGTACAGCAGCAGCGCATCATGGGCCCGCGCAGACCGGCGTCCCGGGGCTGTTCGGCACCGTATTGGCGAGCGTGACTGAACCCGCCCAAGCGGGCGTGTGGGACAGGTAGCGGGCGTGCCGGGCCCAGCCATGTCGCTTCTGCTTTTCGATCGGACGCAAAGCAGCTCTGCCGTCTACTGCGGCCCCAACTGCGGCTCGCGGGCGTCCATGCGGGCCTACCGGCAGAGGAATAAGGACCTGGCCGCCACAACGCCGACCTGGCCCACTCGTCGCCGGTGACGGCGTGGATCACGACGAGGCGACGCACTGTCCTGTCCTACGGACCCGGTGAATAATCCGCTCCACCCGCTCCCAGCAGCCGGCCAGGAAGGTCCGCGACATGCCGGGCCGGCGCACCACCAGAGGCAGGATGCGCCCGGTGGCCTCCGACACCCTGGCGAACAGCATCAGCACGACAACGATGTGGGACATCGGTCAGCCTCGCTGTGACGGACCGACGGGGGCTGGCCGACTGGCCGAGCCGGCCGCCTGCAGGTACCGCTCGAGTTCGTCGGCGGCACGCCGATATCCACCCGCCTCGTGCTGGGTAACCTGCAGGGTTGCCGCGGCTGCCCGGAACCGGGGGCCGTGGAGCAGTCGTTCGGCGAGGGCACGCACGGAAGCCGGGGAGACATCCTGGGTACGGATCGTCAGGCCCGCGCCGAGCTCCACGACGCGTCGGGCCACGGGAACCAGGTGTGTGCACGACGCCATAGCGGCCGCCGACGCGCTGCTCGTGGCCGGAACCGGGCGGGAAAGCGTCCGAGAGCCGGGCGGCAAGAACGGTCTGCGGTGGCGGTCGCCTCTGCCTGAGGAAGCGGGAACACAGCGTCCGGCCTCCCCTGGATATTGAAGGCTCCCCTTCCTGAAGGGAGGGGATTCGTCACCCTTCAGGGCCGATGTGGGGATTTACGGCTGAGGCTGCCGCCCGGTCCGGCGG
>NZ_JAYWVC010000571.1:0-1389 GCF_036281785.1 Streptomyces chiangmaiensis
AAGTCACTCCGCCGACTAGACGTCCTCATCGACTTTGCAACTCTTTCGGTGTTATGGCCTACTAACAACGATGCACACTATATGCCTGGAGTCAATAGGTTATCGGGAGATTTTTCTGAAAGCTCAGCGTGATCACCTTCGACTGTGACACCCGGCCCGCCCCGCGGCCTACTCCATGAGGCCGAGCGCAGCATCGGCACGGCAGTGCGTCAACGGTTCAGAGCGCAGCCTGACGACGCTTGCCGGAGTGCAGGGGCCTTCAGACGGGAACGCCGTCCTTGAGTCCGGGGGACCGTCGCCCTGTGGGTCAGGGCGAGAACGGCCAGATCGTCCCGGCGCTCTCCATCGGTCCACCGTGATACGCCGCACACGAGGCTGTCGACGATGTCCGACCGATCGGCGCGCGTCCGGCGGGAGAGGGCCGGGGCGGGATCGTGGAAGGTGCCCCTGATGGTTGCGGGCGCAGGACGCCATCGGTGACCCTGAGCAAGGCGGCATCGTCCATCGCGTGACAGTGCCGCTCCAGAGCGTGTTCGATGCGTTGCGCGAGGACGACCAGGCCGGGAGCGGACTCCGCGGCCTCGCGCAAGCTGCCCAGCACGGCGGATACGGCCGGTACAACGCGCATGGCCTTACCGACGACGTCACCCACGATGGCGCGCACCCCGAACAAAGACTTTCCTCGCGGCCGCTTCTGCGCTCGACGGTCCGCCAGTGCCGAATGGCGCTAAGGGTCGGCAACGCCCGGACGTGACGGTTCCCTCGGCACTCGCGTGGCGGTCACTCGAAAGCAGACAGGTTTGCATTCGGTGGATCGAGGCGTCACTGCCTGACAGGTGGCCGACTCCAGCGGACAACCCGGTCTCATGCAGCGACCGGGCCATCGGTGCCGGCGGAGGCGGGCGCACGCCGTCTCTCAAAGTAGAGAGCCATGCCCGTGGCCACGGCGCCCAGCCCTTCCCATAGCCCGACGGCGAGGAAGCCGGACGGGGCACGGCCGCCGACCACCGTGAGCGTGAACACCGTGCAGGTCAGCAGGCGGAAGGGGACGGTCCAACGGAAAAACGCCTTCCAGTCGGAGAGCGAGGCCAGTACGTAGTACACGCCCATGTTGAGCGCTGCCATGGAGGAGGCGGTCAGGAAGATCAGGGTGTGGTCTCCCGCCACGCGCCGCGTGCCTGCTACGGGAGCAAAGTTCATGATCGCGAGTAGGGCGTCCGGATCGATCAGCCCCACCGCACCCATTGCAGCGGCGAGCACGCCGAACACGGCCATGGACCAGCCGGACAGGGAGCGGGGCAGAGGCCGCACGAAGTCCTCCGAGAGTCATGGGAGTTGACGTCCTGAGTACCGTTCCTAATCAGTGAGCAGGGGTGAGTCTTGGGCCCA
>NZ_JAYWVC010000572.1:0-1388 GCF_036281785.1 Streptomyces chiangmaiensis
ACCCCACCCCAATCCCGCCAAGGCCGCCGCCGGCCAGCGCATCCACAAACTCGAGCCCGACCCCGTCACCGCGCCCGTCGTGCAGCGGATCTTCACCCTCTACTTCGACGGCCTCAGCGACAAAGCCATCGCCGCCCAACTCACACGAGAAGGCATCCCCTGCCCCTCCGCCCACGACCCGGGCCCAACCCACACCGCACGAAGACCGCATGGCAGCAGGGCGCCGTACGAGCCATCCTCATCAACCCCCGCTACACCGGCTACGAGGTCTGGAACAAACAACGCAAGGAAGAACGCCTCCTCGACGTCAACGACGTCACCCTCGGCCACACCACCCGCATGACCCACAACCGCGCCGAGCAGTGGATCCACTCCAACGAACCCGCCCACGAAGCAATCATCAGCCCCAGCCGGTTCGCCACCGTCCAAACCCTCCGCAGACAACGCGCCCGCAACCACGGACGGCAAGAACGAGCCGGAAAACAAGGCGCACGCCCCTACGCCCTCCGCGGACGAATCCGATGCACCCTGTGCGGACGCAAGATGCAGCCCGCCACCATCCGCAACAGCGTCTGCTACCGCTGCGAATTCAAGGAACAGGAAGCCGCACTCCATCTCGGGCTCGACCACCCGCGCACCGTCAACCTGCGCGAAGACATCGTGTGCCAGGCCCTGGACCAGTGGATCGCCCGCGCCTTCACCCCCGACCGGCTCACCGCCACCATCGAAGCACTCACCCACGCCAGCGCCGCAGCAAACACCGCCGACCCCCACACCCGAGCGGACCCAAGCACGCCAGGCGATCAAGGACTGCGAACGCCGACTCGCCCGCGACCAAGCAGCCCTCAAAGCCGGAGCCGACCCCGCCGTCGTCACCCAATGGATCAACGAGGCGCAGAGAGACAAGGAAGCGGCACAGACAAAGCTCGACGCGCTCCCCGCCGTCACCCGGAAGAAGGAACCCCACTCGACGCCCAACAGATCCGCGAGATCACTGAGAGGCTTGAAGACATCGCACAACGCATCCGCACGGCCGACACCGAAAAGAAAGGCCCACTCTACGAAGCCCTCGGCATCACAATCAGTTACGAAAGCGCAACAAGGACCGCGACCGTAAGGTCGAGGCCCTCGTCACCGTATCGTCAGTGGTTGTGTCCGAGGGGCGAGTTGACCACTGTCGATACGCTCGCGGTGGCGCAAGGACGGCTCCGGCTGCATGACGGGTCCGTCGGCCTTCGAACCCATTGTGCAAGCGTGGCGGGCTGACGCATGAACTCCAACAGTTCCGCGAGGAGCTCCTCGGTGCACCGGGCAGAGGCCGTTGACCTTCCATACCAGGGCAGTTCGCCCGTCAGCTGGCGCCGCCACCCCAGCCGGGGTCCGAGCCA
>NZ_JAYWVC010000573.1:0-1383 GCF_036281785.1 Streptomyces chiangmaiensis
CACATCGGCTGCATACACTCATACACCCGCTCTACCAGTCCACCACGCGGATCCCTGTCCTGTCTCTATCCACCTGACCTCTGACTCATCCGAAAATGGACGAACCAGTAGGCGCACGTCATCAGCCCGTGGGCAGAGTGCCGACGGGTGGACTGCATCTCGGTCATGCGGCGGGTGTGAGGGTGACGGTGAAGCCGAGGGCTTCGAGCTGGCGGATGTGGTTGCGCTTTCGGCGGTCGGGGTCGATGCGGGTGTCGTAGTAGTCGGAGCCCAGGTCGTGGAAGCGGGTGTCCGGGGTCGAAAGCAGATGCCAGATGACCACCAGGAGCGAGCGGCCGACGGCGACCAGGGCCTTCTTCTTGCCGCGGCGGCGGCCGATGCGCCGGTATCGTTCGCCGAGGAAGGTGTCGGTCTTACCGGCGGCGGTGGCACAGTTACCCAGGACGCGGGCCAGGTAGGAGTTGCCGTGGCCGGTGGTGCCCCGGCCCTTCTTCTTCCCCGCGGATTCCTTGACGCCGGGGGCGAACTTCGCCCAGAAGGCGAGGTGGGCGGCGCCACGCCCGGCCGGAGCTGGACATCCGCACCGGCGACATGCGCACCGCACGACTCGGCAAGCGCATGGACGTGGTGACCTGCATGGGCAACAGCCTCGCCTACGTGCACGACAACAACGACATCGGCCAGGTCTTCGCCACCTTCGCCGCCCACGCCCGGCCAGAGCGCTGCTCGTGCTGTGCTCCCCCGTCGCCCCGATCACCCGCACCGAGCCGACCACCGCCACGGTCGACACCCCGACGGGATCCGCGACCCTCACCATCCGCCACACGTGGGACCTGCGGACCCAGATCAACACCATGCACCGGCACTGGATGCTCCCCTCGGGCGACGAGGCCCGAGACGAGATCCGCAGGCGTGTCCTGTTCCCCCAGGACCTCGAACGCTACGCGGAGGGCGCCGGCTTCGAGGTCCTGGACATGCTCGACGGCACAGGGACAGGGCTTACTGGCCCCACCGCATACACGGTGGCCCGACAAACTCCGCGGTGACCGGCGGAGCGAGAAATGGCACCAGCACCGCCGCCCGACTCCTGACGGCAGTAGCGACGGCAACAGCCACAGATTTCCCCGCACAACGACGGACGCCAGCGGAACGCAAATCACGCGCTGACCAGCGAAGAAACAGGTAGAGGCCTTGCGGCCGTGTTCGGCATGCGGGAGGTCGTAGGCATCGTTCGTGGTGGTGGCCGTCTCCTTCACACCCCAGTCCACGCCCAGGACACGGCCGGTCGCCGGCAGCGGCTCAACCCGGGCCGGGACGACGAAGGACGCATACCAGTGCCCGAGACTGTCTTGGTACACGCGCACGCGGGAGGCATCCGCGGGC
>NZ_JAYWVC010000574.1:0-1380 GCF_036281785.1 Streptomyces chiangmaiensis
GCTTCACCCGGCAGACGACGCTCCCCTACCCATCACAACACCCGTTAAGGCTACATGCTGCAATGACACGACTTCGGCGGTACGCTTGAGCCCCGCTACATTGTCGGCGCGGAATCACTAGACCAGTGAGCTATTACGCACTCTTTCAAGGGTGGCTGCTTCTAAGCCAACCTCCTGGTTGTCTGTGCGACTCCACATCCTTTCCCACTTAGCGTACGCTTAGGGGCCTTAGTCGATGCTCTGGGCTGTTTCCCTCTCGACCATGGAGCTTATCCCCCACAGTCTCACTGCCGCGCTCTCACTTACCGGCATTCGGAGTTTGGCTAAGGTCAGTAACCCGGTAGGGCCCATCGCCTATCCAGTGCTCTACCTCCGGCAAGAAACACACGACGCTGCACCTAAATGCATTTCGGGGAGAACCAGCTATCACGGAGTTTGATTGGCCTTTCACCCCTAACCACAGGTCATCCCCCAGGTTTTCAACCCTGGTGGGTTCGGTCCTCCACGAAGTCTTACCTCCGCTTCAACCTGCCCATGGCTAGATCACTCCGCTTCGGGTCTTGAGCGTGCTACTCCACCGCCCTCTTCGGACTCGCTTTCGCTACGGCTACCCCACACGGGTTAACCTCGCAACACACCGCAAACTCGCAGGCTCATTCTTCAAAAGGCACGCAGTCACACCAAAGTGCTCCCACGGCTTGTAGGCACACGGTTTCAGGTACTATTTCACTCCCCTCCCGGGGTACTTTTCACCATTCCCTCACGGTACTATCCGCTATCGGTCACCAGGGAATATTTAGGCTTAGCGGGTGGTCCCGCCAGATTCACACAGGATTTCTCGGGCCCCGTGCTACTTGGGTGTCTCTCAAACGAGCCGCTGACGTTTCGACTACGGGGGTCTTACCCTCTACGCCGGACCTTTCGCATGTCCTTCGCCTACATCAACGGTTTCTGACTCGTCTCACGGCCGGCAGACCGTGAAAGAGAGATCCCACAACCCCGTACACGCAACCCCTGCCGGGTCTCACACGCATACGGTTTGGCCTCATCCGGTTTCGCTCGCCACTACTCCCGGAATCACGGTTGTTTTCTCTTCCTGAGGGTACTGAGATGTTTCACTTCCCCTCGTTCCCTCCACACTGCCTATGTGTTCAGCAGTAGGTGACAGCCCATGACGACTGCCGGGTTTCCCCATTCGGAAACCCCCGGATCAAAGCCTGGTTGACGACTCCCCGGGGACTATCGCGGCCTCCCACGTCCTTCATCGGTTCCTGGTGCCAAGGCATCCACCGTGCGCCCTTAAAAACTTGGCCACAGATGCTCGCGTCCACTGTGCAGTTCTCAAACAACGACCAACCACCCATCACCCCACTGAAAAAC
>NZ_JAYWVC010000575.1:0-1368 GCF_036281785.1 Streptomyces chiangmaiensis
AGTCGCCACGATGTCGCCAGTACCACACCGCACCTGCCGCGAGGGCGCACAAGAGGATCAGCGGCACGATCAAGCCGGGGATGCGGGCCGGGCTCATGGGGGCGCTCGGAAGGTGGGGCGGTGGTGCGGATGTGCGGTTGTTGCCATGGCGAGATGGTGCCCTGCCCGGGAGTTCGAGGCCATGGACTCGGCGTCTGGCAATTGTGTACGAGCGCGCCTCCGGCCACTGGCGCCGCCCTGGTTGCGTGTCAATCGCGGTAGACGGTGAGCACAGCACCGTTGATCTCGATGCGCTGCGGGGTGGGGCCCTCGCCTCGGCGGAGTATGGCGAGACACTGGTCGAACAGCGCGAGCTCTTCCTCGCTGAGCACGGCAGCGGCGAGGTCGAGCAGTTCGGCGATGGCGGCGTCGGTCAGGTCGGCCGGAAGCTCGCCGGAGAGCAGGACCACGGATTCTCCCGTCGGTCCTTTGACGATGGCGGTGGTGGGGCCGCCGTGTACGAAGAGCAAGGTTTCCCCCAGAGGACCTGAGGTGTGCGGCTCACGTGCCCAGGCAGGAGGAGAGACTAGCGTCGGATCATGCGCCTTTGGGCGGAAGTGACTTCTTCTAGTGCAAGTGACCGGTGTGGTCGGAGTGCGCCCTCCGTACCGCCATCGGCCGTCAGGAGTCGTCCGAAGCGCGGTTGAGCAGCGACTCGACCAGCGCCGCGACATGGCGACGGTCCTCTGCCGACAGCCGCTGGACGCTCGCGATGAGGACGTCCACCTCGGGGTCGCCAGCGGCTTCGGACGTGCGTGCCGACTCGGAGAGGGGCGCGTAGAGATGGATGCCGCAAGCCTCCGCGGCGGCCCGGCGGATGGTCTGCAGCGGTAGGCCCAGGCCCTGTGCGAGTCCCTCGAGGGTGGCCGGCTGGGGCATACGGGCCATGTGATCGATGGTCGCCAGATGGTGGACCGTCGAGCGCGGGATGCCTCCGCGGCGGGCGACGTCGCCGTACGACCAGCGCTCGCTGTCCAGCCGGTCGCGGATGATCTGCTGCAGTGCGTTGGCCACCGATGGTCACTTCCTGCTCGCCGCCAGGCGGAACTCTTCCGCGTCAGATCATTCTAGGGGCGAGTTGGGTGCGTTACGGAAGGTGTTCTCCTGAACCGCTTGCGTCACCCGCGCCCCAGCCCTAGTGTCCAATCTCGTTGGACAGTCCGTCCGACGGAGTTGGACGTGATCCGGGGGGACCTGACCGTGTCCGACGGGAACACGTCTCGAACCCTGAGGGGGAATCGATCATGATGGATCCTCGTGAGCTCGACGCCGAGTCCGCGGAGCTGCTGCCGGGCCGTGAGGCCCTGGGCCGGCTGAAGTTCAGCTTCG
>NZ_JAYWVC010000576.1:0-1365 GCF_036281785.1 Streptomyces chiangmaiensis
CTCGCTTGTCACCTGCAGTTGCGATCGCGGCACGCCATGGGCGCGTGCCGCACGTACGGCGGCGGCGCTCCACACACCGGCAATCCCACCACCAACAATCAGGGGATTTTTCATCCAGATTCGCCTCCGCAAAGAACGCGCGGTCACGCCGCGCGGGAAGAATGATCAGTCGTGCCCAGCACCTGGCGAACATGTGCCGCCACGGCAGGAGCGAGCGCCTCAGCCTCGGCCTGCACATCGACGAGACTCTGCTCGGCCAGCGCCTTCTGCCAGGCCGATCCGGCTCACGCCATGGCAACCTTCACCATGCACGGCCGGGTGAAACTGACATCAGGGCATCGCTCCCCGACGGTGCCGCACCGACGGATCTCGGCGCCGTGGAAGAGGGGCTCATCCCCCTCGACAGCAAGCACAACATCCAGCACCGAAACCACCTCCAGGGGGCGGGCCAGCCGAAAGCCACCCCGCTCACCCGGCACGGACTCCAGCAGGCCGGCCCTGACAAGCTGCTTCTGCAGGTAAGACCCTGCTAGATCGTGACTGGCTGCCATCTGCGCGGTCGCCATGGGCTCCCCGCCCCCCAACCATGCCAGGTTGAGCAACGTATGCATCGCCCACTCGTCACCCCTGCCGTTCACGTAACCGGATACTAAGCATCCAGTTACCAATCCGTCAAAACGTCCATCCGATACCTGGCGAGGGGACACCCTGCTACAGCGACGCCGCCGGGCCAACCCTCGCATCATCAAGCGCAAAGTCGCCAGCTGGCCCCTCAAAAGTGCAGCCCACCAGGTTGCAGACCACCCACGCGCCCCAGCCGTCACTATCGGTCAATGCCACCGAACCCAAACGAGTCAAGCGGACAAAAACTCCCTGAGTACCGATATTGCGGCTAAAGAGGGGCATCCTCGGAGGAACAGTGAAGCCGAAAGGGTCGTCGGCTTCATGTCGCGGCCCGCGATGAACCCCGCCCTGCGGATACGGGGATCCGCAAGGCTCAAGGCGTTCCACCGCCGGCATGTGCCCTGCATCGTCCTGGGAAGCAGTCGAACCAAAGGCAAGGACACAGTCCCCTGCGATCGAGCGGGCCCCTGGACGAATCCACGGTGCCGACGGAATCAACGGAGCTCCCCTCCCCAACGCTTCGTCCGCGGGTGAGTCGCCGACGACCTTGCCACCCCTGCCTCCATCGCAGGCCGCGGCGATCCTGTGAGCCGCCCCAGGCACACACGAGGCGGGCCCACCCCAGCCGTCCACGAGAGAAAGGGGCCCGCTGACCAGCGTGCAGGGGGTGAACAAGCTCTGTCGGCTTTGCCGGGGGCCCTTGCCGCATTGGGTAGTACGGGCATATGCCCCTAACGGCCA
>NZ_JAYWVC010000577.1:0-1364 GCF_036281785.1 Streptomyces chiangmaiensis
GAAGGGTCTGCAGGCCGGTCTGATCTGCCTCGTCGTCGTCATCATGATCCAGAAGTTCAGCCTCAAAGCGGGGATCGGTGCCCTGCTCCTGATGGTGATCGCGCTCGGTCTGTACAACTCGCGCAACGACCTGGCGAACATGTTCACCGACGAGGTGAAGAACCCGTCCAAGGGCGCGCCGGTTGTTCCTGGGGTCGTCCGGTCCGAACTTCCAGCCTCTCGTGACCACTCGCCGGGCGTCGGGGGCTGGCTGTGAGCGCGACAGCCGCGGCACGGGTGGGGCGCTTCTACACCGCTGCCCGCCGCCATCCCTGGGTGTTGGGCAAGGTCGCGGACTGGAAGATCCCGCTCGGCCCGTACACGCCCGCGCAGATCGCGGTCGCCGTCGGCGGCGGCTTCCTTCTGCTCAAGACCATCGGCTGGTGGTCGTGGATGGGGCCCGTCCCCATCGTCGGGTGGATCCTGGTCATCTGGATGGTGCGCCAGCCGAAGATCAGGGGCCGTGCCCCGATGCAGGCCGCTTTGGGCTGGGTGCTGCTCGGCTGGCAGCCCTGCGGAGGGCGGATCGGCGGGCGGGCCGCCCGCGACCGCGCTCCCCACCCGCTGCTCGGCGGCTTCACCATCGAGGGCGCGCCCGCGCCGGGCCCCGCTGCGCAGGTCGCGCCAACCCGTGCGGTTCGGCGGCGTCAAGCCCGGGCGCCGCACCCGAGCCCGGCCACAAACCGCTCGTCCGCACCCCGCCGCACAGAGCCAGTTGCTCCGGCGGTGGCGGCGGGGCCGGTGTCGGGTGTGCAGCAGCTGCTCGCGCTCGCCCAGCAGAGCGGGGGTGCGCGGTGAGGGTTCCGATCCGTCACATCGCCGGGCATCTGGTGTGGTCGACGCAGGGCAGCGTGTGGGCGATCTACCGCCTCCACCCGGGCCCGGACGCCCAGGGACGCCGTGAGGAGACCGTGCAGGGCACTTACGTGCCCGCCGCCGTCCGCGACGAACAGCTCGCAAAGATCACCCACCTGGTGCGCTCGCTGTCCGGGGCCCCGCGCCTGTACGGCATGTGCGCCCAGGTCGACCCGGGTGAGATCGCCCTGCGGATGATCGAGGGCATCGAACCGGCCGAGCAGGCACTTGGTGCCGGCCGGCACCCGTGGGTGGAGAACGTCGAGGCCACCCTGGATCTGCTGGACGACCAGGAGATGCACCACCGCACCCTGTGGCTGGCCGTGCCCCTGCAGACCGAGACCGCGGGCCTGCAGGTGTCCGCGTCCCTCGGCGCGACATGGGCCGAGCTCGCGCCAATGCTGGGCATGCGGCCGGCGCCAGTGGCCCGGCCCGAGGTGAGCGCATACCGCGAGCAGGCCTCCCGAGTG
>NZ_JAYWVC010000578.1:0-1357 GCF_036281785.1 Streptomyces chiangmaiensis
CGGCCGACTCAACGCCGAGCACTGGGTTCAGCTGCGGACCACGAACCCGATGGAGTCCACGTTCTCCACCGTCCGACTGCGGACCAAGGCCGCCCGCGGTGCCGGCAGCCTGGCCGCCGCCCTTGCGCTGGTGTTCAAGCTCGTCGAGTCCGCCCAGGAGCGCTGGCGGGCGATCACGGGCGCCCACCTGGTGGCCCTGGTCCGCACGGGCGCCAGGTTCGTCAACGGCGAACTCGTCGAACGCCCCGACGACCAATACCAACCCGAAGCCGCGTAGCATCGGATGAGTTCTCGGCACGGAAGGGGTCGACACGGTGATGACTACGAAGGTGCTCGAGACTCCCGAGGTCGACCTCGTCTACGACATCCACGGCCCGCTGCCGACCGCCGATGGACGCCCACCGCTGGTCATGATCGGCCAGCCGATGGATGCCAGCGGCTTCGGCACATTGGCATCGCACTTCCCTGACCGCACCGTGGTCACCTACGACCCGCGCGGCCTCGGTCGCAGCACCCGCAAGGACGGCCGGGTCGACCATGCGCCCGGGATCCAGGCTGCCGATGTGCATGCCGTCCTCGAGGCGCTCGGCGCGGGTCCTGTCGAGATGTTCGCGAGCAGCGGCGGTGCGGTGACCGCGCTCGCCCTGGTGGGGGCCTACCCCGATGACGTGACCACCCTGGTGGCGCACGAGCCTCCGCTCATTCCGGTGCTCCCCGACGCCCAGGCTGCTGAGCGCGCCCGGGCCGGCGTCCGGGATGCATACGAGGACAAGGGCTCGGGCGCGGGTATGGCGGCCTTCATCATGATGACGTCGTGGCAGGGCGAATTCACCGACGACTACTTCGCCCAGCCCGCGCCGGATCCCGCCGAGTTTGGGATGTCGACCAAGGATGACGGCTCCCGGGACGACCCGCTTCTCTCCGACCGGTCTTGGGCGGTCAGCAGCTACCGGCCCGACGTCGACGCGCTTACCGAAGCGCGGACACGCGTCGTGATCGCAGTGGGCGAAGAGTCCCTGAACACCTTCACCGGACGCACCTCGGTGGCGACGGCCGAGCTGCTCCGTCAGCAGCCGACGGTTTTCCCGAGCCACCACGGCGGCTTCGTCGGTGGCGAGTTCGGCTACGCCGGGCAGCCTGAAGCCTTCGCGCGCAAGCTGCGCGAGGTCCTCACCGACGCCAGCTGACGGTCGTCCTTCTCCGTATCGTTCGTCTGACCCCCAGCACTCGGACATGGCAACCGACGGCCACGACCAACCGGAAGCGGCCTAAAAGTTCTTCATTCACAGGTCTTGATGCGATGAAGGGGCGAGGCCTCCACCCCTCGTGAGGCCCCGGGTAAATCTCAGGTACTCAC
>NZ_JAYWVC010000579.1:0-1356 GCF_036281785.1 Streptomyces chiangmaiensis
CGCTCGTCGGGTAGGACCGCTGCATTGCTGCAGCGGTCCCCCCTCAGAACCGGCCGTGCCCGCTTTCCGAGCAACCGGCTCAAGCAAGCCCCTTGGGCTCGCGGGCGGACAGAAGTGCTGGTCACCGGCCGGGGCCAGTGACCAGCCGACGATGGCAGTAGGTGTGTATCAGGCGCGGGGCGGCGGGTTTGTCCGGCTTGCCGTTGCCCGCATCCGCGGTGACCGCGTGTTTGCGGATCGCGGTGCGGGTGACCTTGAGCCACTGCTCCCACTGGTCGGGGGTTTGCGGCTCATGGTCGGCGTGCAGCAGCAGCCCTCCGCAGAGCGGACATCGGCCGTCTTGCATCTGCAACAGATGCAAGGTGCCTTTGCCCAGCGGGAGTTTGCCGCGGCGGCGCCGCTTGGCCCAGAAGTCGGCCAGGGCGGGATCGTCCGTTGATGCCCTCCCCGGCACCATCCGGTGCCGGACAATCGGCGTCCAGGCGAACTTGTAGAGGTAGAAGCCGCTGGTGCGGTCCCCGAAGACCCACGTGTCCTGCCTGAACGGGTTGAACATGCCGAAGTACCGGGCGGTCACCCAGCGCATCGGCTTGTTCGGGTGGGAGAACTTGGCCCACTTGTAGACCAGTCTCCACACGTAGGCGTCCAGCGAGTTGAACGCCCGCTTGGACACCCCGATCCGGTAGTAGGCGGCCCACCCCTTGATGATCGGGTTGAGCTTGGCGATCACAGCGTCGGCGTTGGCCCCTCGCAGGGCCAGCACTTCGGCGGCAAGCCGTTCCCGGATCCGCCGCAGGGCCGCGTTGCTCGGCTTTGTCAGCAACTTTCCGCGATAGCGTCGGATGTTGAACCCCAGGAAGTCGCAGCCCTCATCGAGGTGGACAATGCGCGTCTTGTCCTCGTTGAAAGCCAGTCCCCGGGGCGCGAGCCACGCGGCCAGTCGCGCCTTGACCTGCTCGGCCTGTTCCCGAGAATGGCACAGGGCGAGAAGGTCGTCGGCGTAGACGACCAGAACAGGAGAATCACGCGCCAGAATCGTGGCATCACTGCCGAGAGCCTGGTAGCGGACTCCAGCGGCCTTTCCCATGCCGTGCAAGGCTATGTTCAACAACGCGGGACTGATCACCCCGCCCTGGGGAGTTCCCTCCACCGTCGGGGTGAACCAACCTTTCTCGACCACGCCGGCCTTCAGCCATCCGGCAACCATTCCCCTCGCGGGAAAGGTACCCAATGACGCGAGCAGGTGATCGTGGTCGATTCGGTCGAACGCCGCTTTCAAGTCCGCGTCGAGCACCCACAGGCGTTTAGCATTCTTGCCGCTCGCCGTCGTGTGGATGGCAACGATCGCGTCATGAC
>NZ_JAYWVC010000058.1:0-40990 GCF_036281785.1 Streptomyces chiangmaiensis
ATGGCGGTTACGGCCGGCGTGAAGACCACCGCGGCGACCGCGGTGCTTTCCGCGGGCGTGACGAGCGCGGTGCGCGCGGCCCCCGTCGTGACGAGCGCGGCGGTCGACCGGGCGGGTTCCGTGGACGCGATGACCGGCGCGGGGGTGGCCGGTTCCGTGAGGAGCGGGACCGTGACCGCGACCGCGAGCCCATCAAGCGGTTGCCGATTCCCGAGGATGTCTCCGGCGAGGAGATCGACAGGGACGTACGGCAGGAGCTGCAGAGCCTTCCCAAGACGCTTGCCGACGACGTCGCCAAGAACCTGGTGATGGTCGCCAGGCTCATCGATGAGGACCCCGAAGGTGCGTACGCGTACTCCAAGGTGGCGCTGCGCCTCGCGTCCCGTGTCGCCGCCGTGCGCGAGGCGGCCGGCTTCGCGGCGTACGCCAACCAGAAGTACGGCGAAGCGCTCGGTGAGTTCCGGGCCGCCCGGCGCATGACCGGGAATATCGACCTGTGGCCTGTCATGGCCGACTGCGAGCGCGGTCTCGGTCGGCCCGAGAAGGCGCTCGACATGGCGGGTGCGCCCGAGGTGCACAAGCTCGACAAGGCGGGTCAGGTCGAGATGCGGCTGGTCGCGGCCGGTGCGCGCCGGGACATGGGCCAGCTCGACGCGGCCATCGTGACGCTGCAGAGCCCGGAGTTGGCCTCCAGCTCGGTGCAGCCGTGGACCGCGCGGCTGCGGTACGCGTATGCCGACGCGCTCCTCGCCGCCGGACGGGACACCGAGGCGCGCGAGTGGTTCGCCAAGGCCGTCGAGGCCGACAAGGACGGCAGCACAGACGCCTCCGACCGGCTCGCCGAGCTGGACGGAGTGGAGTTCGTCGACGCGCTCGACGAAGAGGCGGTCGACGGGGACGAGGGCGAGGGGTCCTCCTCGGACGCGGACGGGCCGGGCGGACGGAACGGCGGCCTCGAGGACGAGGAGAGCTGACCTCGGACCGAGCTGTTGTCCGTGACGGGGCGGGATCGGGGAAAGGATCCCGCCCCGTCACGGTCAGAGCGCGTCAGGAGGCGTCAGCGTCCGCAGCACCAGACCCGACGCCGGCTTGGGACCGAAGGACGTCGACTTGCGCGGCATCGTCACGCCCTGCCGGGCCAGCTCGCGTACGACCTCCTCGCGCACGGGGTGCAACAGCACGGCCGTACCGCCGTCGCGCTCGGCCTTCTCGGCCGTTGCGGCGGTGTCGTGGATGTAGGCGATGTGCTCCGGCGAGTCATCGGGGATGCGCCAGACGTGCTCGAGAAGCGTGGCGTGCAGGACGGTCGCGTCGAGAGTGCGCCAGGCCTCCGGCCGGTCCGCCGGGACCGTACGGGCCAAGAGGTCCGGGGACGGCTTGTCGACCAGATGGAAGGTGCCGTCGCCCGCCAGCAGGAACGCGTTGCCGGCACTGGCCGCGTCGGCCAGCGCGTGCAGGGCCTCGTCCAGCGGGGCGTGCAGATCGCGTACCCGGAAGTGGCCCTCGAGGGCGGACAGCGCCTCGGCGACCGGAAGGCGGTGCAGGAGGCGATGGATCGCGCGGACCCGCAGCGGATAGCGGACCGTGTCCACCAGGAGGACGAGACCGTAGTCCCAGGGGCTGGGTGAGGTGTGCTCCGCGCGTAGACGCAGATAGGTCGCCCAGCGGTGGTGGCCATCGGCGATCAGGGCCTGGTGCCGTGCCAGGTCCGTCTGGATCTCGGCGAGCTCGGCAGGGTCCGTGACCGCCCAGAGGCGATGGCTGAAACCGTCCTCGGTGGTGGTGCACAACAGGGGCGGGCGTTCGGCGGTCCGTTCGATTGCGGCCGTCGCGCCCGCCTCGGCCTCGTCACCGCGGTAAGTGAGCAGCAGCGGTTCGAGGTTGGCGGAGGTCGCGCGCATCAGGGCCGCGCGCTCGGCGATCACATGCGGCATCACGTCCTCGTGGGGGAGGACCACACCGTCCGACGGTTGCGATACGCGCAGTGCGCCGATGACACCGCGCTGCAGCAGGCCGGCACCACGCTGTTCGTAGACATAGAGGCCCGGCTCGGCGTCGGTCGTCAGGACGCCCTCGGTGACCCAGCGGCGCAGGGTGTTCGCCGCCTGCTTGTTGCGTGCCGCGGGTGTGGCAGCCTGGGGAAGGATCAGCCGGACGATGTTGTGCGGATCGGCTGATTCCAGGTGGAGCACCCCGTCCGGGCGAACGACGACGTCGTACGGCGGAGAGGTGACCGCGGCAAGGCTGCCGACGCGGTCAGGGTCATAGCGCAGGCCACGAAAGGGGGTCAGTTCAAGGCCCATGTGCGCCGGTACGTGCCCGGGGCCTGCAGTGTTCATTGATGCATCGTAATTGTGTCAGCGCCGTGCGCCATGATCGGGGGAAGCAAACGAACGAGGAGCGATGCCTAATGAGCCAGACCGTCAGGACGCGGCCCGAGGGCAGCGAGCGACCCCTGAGCGCGGTTTACGACACGGCGTTGCTCGACCTGGACGGGGTGGTGTACGCGGGCGGGAACGCGATTCCGCACGCGGTCGCGTCGCTCGACGACGCCCGTGCGGGCGGAATGCATTTGGCGTACGTCACGAACAACGCGTTGCGCACACCGGACGCGGTGGCCGCGCACCTCACGGAGCTGGGGATACCGACCGGGGCCGCGGACGTCATCACATCCGCGCAGGCGGTGGCCCGGCTGATCAGTGAGCAGGTGCCCGTCGGTTCGCGAGTGCTGGTCGTCGGCGGAGAGGGGCTGCGCGTCGCCCTGCGGGAGCGGGGGCTCGTGCCCGTCGAGTCGGCCGGCGACGATCCGGTGGCCGTGGTGCAGGGGTACGGCGGGCCGGAGCTCGCGTGGGGGCGGTTCGCGGAGGCGTGCTACGCCATCGCGCGCGGGGTGCCGTGGTTCGCGTCCAACACCGATCTGACGATCCCGAGCGCGCGCGGGATCGCACCGGGCAACGGGGCGGCCGTGGAGGTCGTACGGATCGCCACCGGTGCCGAGCCGCAGGTGGCGGGCAAGCCGCTGCCGCCGATGCACCGGGAGACGATCCTGCGGACCGGTGCGGAGCGGCCGCTGGTGGTCGGGGACCGGCTGGACACGGACATCGAGGGCGCGTTCAACGGCGGGGTCGATTCGCTGCTCGTGCTGACGGGTGTGACGGACGCCGCCCACCTGCTCGCCGCGGCACCGCGGCACCGGCCGACGTATGTCGACGCGGACCTGCGCGGGCTGCTGACCGGGCAGCCGGAGGTTGTCGCGGTGGACGGCGGATTCCGCTGCGGCGGCTGGACGGCGACGGCCGAGGCGATGGGGGCGTCCTCCGCTGCGGGGGAGGACCCGAGAGCTTCGGGGAAGCTGCAGCTCGAGGGCGAGGGAGAGACCCTGGACGGGCTGCGGGCGTTGTGCGCGGCGGCGTGGACGTCGGCGGGTGAGGGCGTGTGCCGGCTGGACGGTGGGAAGGCGCTGGCGCGGCTGGGGTTGTGAGGTGAAGGGCGGCCGGCGCGCCCACCTCGTGGCGAGGGTAGGCTAACCTAACCGCGTGTTGGTCGACAGTCCTCCCGAACCGCGCGCGGATACCGCCCTCGCGCCTGCGAACCGCCGGGCGATACGGGCCCTCGGGCTCCTCGTCTCGGTCGTGATCCTGGCTCTCGTCGCGCTGGCGAGCATCGCGATCGGCGCGAAAGCGCTGTCGCCGGCCCAGGTCTGGCACGGGCTGTTTCACGATTCGGGCACGTACGCCGACGTAGTGGTGGGAGACCGGCTCTCGCGCACGGTCCTTGGCCTGCTCGCGGGGGCGGCGCTCGGTCTGTCCGGTGCCGTGCTCCAGGCGCTCACCCGCAATCCGCTCGCCGACCCCGGACTGCTCGGTGTCAACGCCGGCGCCTCCGCCGCCGTCGTCACCGCCATCACGTACTTCGGCGTCACGAGCCTGAGCGGGTACGTGTGGTTCGCCTTCCTCGGCGCGGGCGCCGTCGGGGCCCTGGTGTGGTTCCTCGGTGGCAGCCGCGGCGCCACACCGGTGCGGCTGGCGCTCGCCGGCACCGCGATCAGCGCCGCGCTCTACGGCTATCTCCAGGCCGTGATGATCACGGATGACGCGGCGCTCGGCAAGATGCGCTTCTGGACGGTGGGGTCGCTCGCGTCGGCGACCGACGCGACCATCACCCAGGTCCTGCCGTTCCTCGTGGCCGGAACGGTCCTCGCGCTGGCCCTGGCCCGCCCGCTGAACGCCGTGGCGATGGGCGACGACACCGCCCGTGCCCTCGGCGCCGACCTCAACCGGACCCGCGCTCTGTCCATGGCAGCCGCCACCGTACTGAGCGGCGCCGCGACCGCCGCCTGCGGGCCGATCGTGTTCGTCGGCCTGATGGTCCCGCACGTCGTACGGTCCTTCACCGGACCCGACCTGCGCTGGATCCTGCCGTACGCGACCGTGCTGTCGCCCGTGCTGCTGCTCGGAGCCGACGTCGTCGGCCGTATCGTCGCCCGGCCCGCGGAGCTCCAGGTCGGCATCGTGACCGCGGTCCTGGGCGGCCCGGTCTTCATCTTCCTCGTACGACGGCGGAGGACGGCGCTGCTGTGAAGAACACCCGTAGCCTGCGCACCCCGGGCGGGCTCTCCGTGCGCCTGGACCTACGGGCGTGCACCGTCGTCGTGCTGCTCCTGGCCGCCGCGCTCGCCGCGAGTGTCGTGCTGATCGGCACCGGCGACTTCCCGATCCCGGCCGGGGACGTCCTCAGGACACTGGCCGGCAACGGCAAGCCGGGCCAGGAGTTCATCATCACCGAACTGCGCCTGCCGCGCGTGCTCGTGGGGCTGCTGGTCGGGGCCTCGCTCGGGCTGGGCGGTGCGCTGTTCCAGTCCGTCTCCCGCAATCCCCTGGGCAGTCCGGACGTGCTCGGCCTCGGCCAGGGCGCGACGGCCGGGGCCCTCGTGGTGATCGTGCTGTTCTCCGGTACCGCCACACAGGTCGCCGTCGGAGCGCTGGTGGGCGGCCTGGTGACTGGGTTCGCCATCTATCTGCTGGCCTGGAAGCGGGGCGTGCACGGCTACCGGCTCGTCCTGGTCGGCATCGGCGTGTCCGCGATCGTCACGGCGGCCAACGGCTATCTGCTCACCAAGGCCGACATCGTCGACGCGGCCCGCGCGGTCGTCTGGATGACCGGCTCCCTGAACGGCCGCGACTGGGACCAGGTGTGGCCCCTGCTCCTGCTGGCTTGCGTCCTCGTACCGCTCGTCCTCGGCAACGCACGCGGGCTGCGGATGACGGAGATGGGCGACGACGTCTCCTACGCCCTCGGGGTGCGTGTCGAGCGCGTACGGCTGCTGCTGATGGTGTCGGCCGTGCTGCTCACCGCCGGCGCCACCGCCGCCGCGGGCCCCGTCGGCTTCGTGGCGCTGACCGCACCGCAGCTCGCCCGCCGGCTGACCCGCTCTCCCGGCCCGAATCTGGTGCCCTCCATGGCCGTAGGGGCCACGCTGCTGATCGTCGCCGACTGGGCCTCTCAACGGGTCTTCGGCGCGGACCAGCTGCCCGTGGGCGTGGTCACGGGCGTCCTCGGCGGCGTCTATCTGCTGGGACTGCTGGTCACCGAGCGCAGGGCGGGCCGCATATGAGCGCCGCGAGCGGACCGGACACGAACGACAAGAGGAGCACGGTGAACCGCCTGGCCGCCGACGACGTCACCCTCGCCTACGACCGGCGTGTGATCGCCGAAGGGTTGTCCGTGGAGATCCCCGACAATTCCTTCACCGTGATCGTCGGCCCGAACGCCTGCGGCAAGTCCACGCTGCTGCGCGCCCTGTGCCGGATGCTCAAGCCGGCGCAGGGCCGGGTGCTCCTCGACGGGCAGGTCATCCAGTCCATGCCGGCGAAGAAGGTGGCGCGGACCCTCGGCCTGCTGCCGCAGTCCTCGATCGCGCCCGACGGGATCACCGTCGGGGACCTCGTGGGCCGCGGGCGCTATCCGCACCAGGGGATCCTGCGCCAGTGGTCGGACGAGGACGAGCGGGTCGTTCAGGAGTCGATGGCGCGCACCGGCGTCGCGGAACTCGCCGACCGCTGTGTCGACGAGCTCTCCGGTGGTCAGCGCCAGCGCGTGTGGATCGCCATGGCGCTCGCCCAGCAGACCCCGCTGCTGCTGCTCGACGAGCCGACCACCTACCTCGACATCCAGCACCAGATCGACGTGCTCGACCTGTGTGCGGAGTTGCACGAGGAACAGGGGCGCACGCTGGTCGCGGTGCTGCACGACCTCAACCACGCCGCCCGGTACGCCACCCACCTCATCGCCCTGCGCGGCGGGAAAGTGATCGCCGAGGGCGCCCCGAACGACATCGTCACGGCCGACCTGGTCGAGGAGGTGTTCGGGCTGCGCTGCCAGGTCATCGACGACCCGGAGACGGGGACGCCACTGGTGGTGCCGGCGGCACGCGGAGCACGCACCCGTGTGGCGGCCGAGGGGGCCTCCTGACGCGGGGGGGGCGGCTCCGGGCCCTTCGACGTCTACAGGAGCTTCCTGAGCCGGAACACGTCGAGCAGGGACGCCTCCAGCTTCACCCGGCCCGAGCCCCAGGCCCTCGCGAAGTTCAGCTCGCCGTCGACCATCGCCACCAGGTCGTCACCGGTCATCGTCAGTCGGATCTGGGCCCTGTCGGGCGGTGGTCCCTGGACCGTGTCGAGCACCTCGATCCGGCCGTCCCTGAGGCGGCCGACGAAGGTGATGTCCAGATCGGTGATCCGGCAGCTGAGCGAGCGGTCCAGGGCCGCGGCCGCGCGCACATCGCCGTCGGTGTTCGTCAGATTGTCCGAGAGCTTGTCGAGTGCGCTGCGGCACTCCTCAATCGTCGCCATCGTCAGCGACGGTACCCCAGCGGTTCGGGGTAGCGTCGGGGCATGAGCGACTCTGTGCCCGAGGTCGAGGTCCCGGCGGAAGCGGCAGTACCGGACCCGGATCTTCCGGACGAATCCGTCCACGAGCCCGAGGACGACCCGGCCGCGCCCGCCCCGCTGCACGTGCCCACGACCCCCACCGGCAACGCCGACGTCGACGCCCGGCTGGAGCGGCTGTCCGACGCCGACCACCTGGCCACGGACGGACACGTGGAGGTGTACGAGGATGTACATGGGGGTCTGCGCGACGCGCTCACCGCGCTCGACGCCCGCCCGGGACCTCCGGCTCCCATCCGCCACCCGGCCCCCACCGGCGGATGAGACCCTACGGGGCACACCTTTCGATCCGACGCACGGAAACAGGAGCTGACCGAACGTGGCAGGAGTCGCACGCCGCCGTCTGGACGCGGAGCTGGTCCGCCGGAAGCTCGCGCGCTCGCGCGAGCACGCCGGCCAGCTGATCGCCGCGGGCCGGGTCTCCGTCGGCAGGACCGTCGCCACCAAGGCCGCCACCCAGGTGGAGACCGCCGCGGCCATCGTCGTCGCGCAGGACGACCGCGACCCCGACTACGTGTCGAGGGGCGGCCACAAGCTCGCGGGCGCCCTGAAGGCGTTCGTGCCACAGGGCCTCGAGGTCGAGGGCCGGCGTGCGCTGGACGCCGGCGCGTCCACCGGCGGCTTCACCGATGTCCTGCTGCGTGCGGGTGCCGCCCACGTCGTCGCCGTCGACGTCGGGTACGGACAGCTCGCCTGGACGCTCCGAAGTGATGAACGCGTCACCGTCAAGGATCGTACGAACGTACGCGAGTTGACGCTCGAAGCGATCGATGGGGAGCCTGTGGATCTTGTTGTGGGGGATCTGTCCTTCATCCCGCTCGGACTGGTGCTGCCCGCCCTGGTGCGGTGCGCGAAGCCGGACGCCGATCTGGTGATGATGGTCAAGCCCCAGTTCGAAGTGGGGAAGGAAAGGCTGGGCAGCGGCGGGGTCGTCCGCAGCCCGCAGCTGCGTGCCGAGGCCGTGTGCGGGGTGGCCGAACGAGCCGCGGAGCTGCAGCTCGGCGTGCAGGGCGTGACGGCGAGCCCGTTGCCCGGACCGTCGGGCAACGTCGAGTACTTTCTGTGGCTGCGTGCCGGAGCACCCGCCTTGGACCCGGCCGACGTTGACCGTGCAGTGGCGGAGGGGCCGCGGTGACCGACAACCGAGCTCGTACTGTTTTCCTGCTCGCCCACACCGGGCGGCCCGCGGCCATCCGCAGCGCCGAGCTCGTGGTCAAGGGGCTGGTGCGCTGCGGGATCGGGGTGCGTGTCCTGCAGACGGAGGCCGAGGACCTGCCCCTTCCGGACGAGGTGGAACTCGTCAAGGAGGCCACTGCGCAGTGCCTCGACGAGTGTGAGCTGCTCATCGTGCTCGGCGGCGACGGCACGCTGCTGCGGGGCGCCGAGTTCGCCCGCGCCTCCGGCGTGCCGATGCTCGGCGTCAACCTCGGCCGTGTCGGTTTCCTCGCCGAGGCCGAGCGCGACGACCTGGACCGGGTCGTCGACCGGGTCGTGATGAAGGCCTACGAGGTCGAGGAACGCATGACCGTCGACGTCGTCGTGCACAAGAACGGCGACATCGTCCACACCGACTGGGCGCTGAACGAGGCAGCCGTGCAGAAGGTCTCCGCCGAGAAGCTCCTCGAGGTCGTCCTGGAGATCGACGGGCGGCCGGTGACCGGGTTCGGTTGCGACGGCATCGTGTGCGCCACCCCCACCGGGTCGACCGCGTACGCGTTCTCCGCCGGCGGGCCCGTGGTGTGGCCGGAGGTGGAGGCGTTGCTCATGGTGCCGATCAGTGCTCACGCGCTGTTCGCCAAGCCGCTCGTGACCTCGCCGGACTCCGTGCTCGCCGTAGAGGTGCAGGCGGACACCCCGCACGGCGTGCTGTGGTGCGACGGGCGGCGGATGGTGGAGCTGCCCCAGGGGGCGCGTGTGGAGGTGCGGCGGGGGGCCGTGCCGGTGCGCCTGGCCCGCCTGCACCATGCGTCGTTCACCGACCGCCTGGTGGCGAAGTTCGCGCTTCCGGTGTCGGGGTGGCGAGGGGCGCCGCACTAGGGCCGGTCCCTCCCGGGGGTGATATGGGCCGCTCGGTGTACTTCCTCCACCTGCGGCTTCTCTCGAGCGGGCCGGGGGCCGTCGCACATCCCCCGCCCGACCTCGTAAGGTCTTCTCCGTGTTGGAGGAGATGCGGATACGGTCGCTCGGAGTCATCGACGACGCGGTCGTCGAGCTGTCGCCCGGATTCACCGCTGTGACCGGTGAAACCGGTGCGGGCAAGACCATGGTCGTCACCAGCCTCGGCCTGCTCCTCGGCGGGCGGGCCGACCCGGCGCTCGTCCGGATCGGGGCGAAGAACGCGGTCGTGGAGGGGCGGATCACCATGCCCGAGGGCGCCTCCGCCGCCGTGCGCGCAGAAGAGGCCGGAGCCGAGCTCGACGACGGAGCCCTGCTGATCAGCCGTACGGTGTCCGCCGAAGGACGCTCACGAGCCCATCTGGGCGGGCGTTCCGTACCCGTCGGCATGCTCGCGGAACTGGCCGACGAACTGGTCGCCGTGCACGGGCAGACCGACCAGCAGGGGCTGCTGAAACTGTCCCGGCAGCGGCAGGCGCTGGACCGGTACGCCAGTGACGCCGTGGCGGTGCCGCTCGCCAAGTACGGCGAGGCCCACCGAAGGCTGCGGGCGGTCTCCGCCGAACTGGAGGAGATCACCACACGTGCCCGTGAGCGGGCCCAGGAAGCCGACATGCTGCGCTTCGGGCTCGAGGAGATCGCGGCCGTGGAGCCCCGGGCCGGCGAGGACGTCGAACTGGCCGAGGAGGCGGAGCGGCTCGGGCACGCGGAGGCGCTCGCTTCGGCGGCCACGTCTGCGCACGCGGCGCTGGCGGGCAATCCGGAAGATCCCCAGGGCGTCGACGCAGCCACCCTGGTGGCGGGCGCGCACCGGGCCCTGGAGGCGGTGCGGTCGCACGACCCGGCGCTCGCGGTTCTCGCCGACCGGATCGGCGAGATCGGCATCCTGCTCGGCGACGTGGCCGGTGAGCTGGCCGGGTACGCCGACGACCTGGACGCGGATCCGCTGCGGCTGGCCGCCGTCGAGGAACGGCGGGCCGCGCTCAACGCGCTGACCCGCAAGTACGGCGAGGACATCGCCACCGTCCTCGCATGGGCCGAGCAGGGCGCGGCACGGCTGACCGAACTCGACGGCGACGACGAGCGGATCGAGGAGCTGACCGCCGAGCGTGACGCGCTGCGGACCGAACTGGGCGGCCTCGCCCAGGCGTTGACGGACGCACGCGCGGAGGCGGCCGAGCGGTTCGCCGCCGCCGTCACCGCCGAGCTGGCCTCGCTCGCCATGCCGCACGCGCGCGTGTCGTTCGAGATCCGGCAGACGGACGACCCCGACGGCGTCGAGGTCGGCGGACGCACGGTCGCTTACGGGCCGTCCGGTGTCGACGAGGTCGAACTGCTGCTCGCACCCCATCCCGGCGCGCTGCCGCGGCCCATCGCCAAGGGCGCCTCGGGCGGTGAGCTGTCGCGCGTCATGCTGGCCGTCGAGGTCGTCTTCGCGGGGACGGACCCCGTGCCGACGTATCTCTTCGACGAGGTCGACGCGGGCGTCGGCGGCAAGGCTGCGGTCGAGATCGGGCGGCGCCTCGCCCGGCTCGCGAAGTCCGCGCAGGTCGTGGTCGTCACCCACCTGCCACAGGTGGCGGCGTTCGCCGACCGGCAGCTGCTGGTGGAGAAGCGGAACGACGGGTCCGTGACTCGGTCGGGCGTGAAGGTCCTCGAGGGCGAGGACCGGATCAGGGAGCTGTCCCGGATGCTGGCCGGTCAGGAGGACTCGGAGACGGCCCGGGCGCACGCGGAGGAGTTGCTGGCGACGGCCCGCGCGGACGGGTGACGGACGGGGCCCGTAGGGTGGCGGGATGATCAGCCGTACGCGTAGGACCACCTCGTTCGGACTCGCCGCGGCCGTCGCCCGTGTCGCCACGGACGCTCTGCGCACCACGGCTCCGGGCGGGCACGGCCGTTGGGAGCGGGCGAACCACGCCGGGCGCACCGTCGGGCTGTACGCGGGGCCCGCGGTGGCCGCGGCCACCGCACTCGCGGCCGGGCGGACACGTCCCGCCGTCGGGGCAGCCGTACTCGCCGCCGGTGTCTGCGGCGCCTACGACGACATCGCGGGCGCCGGCGACCCCCGGCGTGGGTTCCGGGCGCATCTCTCGGCTCTTCGGGCCGGCGACGTCAGCAGTGGTGCCGTGAAGTTGTTCGGGATCTCCACCGCCGCGCTCGCCGCTGGGGCCGTGCTCGAGGAGCGGCCCCTGGACAAGGTGCTGGCCGGTGTCGTGATTGCCGGGACCGCGCACCTCGTCAACCTCGTCGACGTACGGCCGGGACGTGCCGCCGGGGCGGTGGTCGCGCTGGGCGCTCTCGGGCTGCTGCGCGACGGCGCGGCCGGGGAGCTCTCCGCCGCCGCGGCGGGCGCGGCGGCCGCCGTCCTCCCCGACGATCTCGGCGAACGCGTGATGATCGGCGACACGGGCGCGCACGCCCTCGGCGCCGCCCTCGGTGCGGCCGCCGTCGCCGGATGGGCGTCTTCGCGCGTATGGGGGTCTCCTCGCGGGGGACGTGCCGGACTGCTCGCCCATGCGGCGGTCCTGGTGGCCGCGGCCGCGTACGGGGAGAAGGTGAGCGCGGCGGCCAGGTCGTGGGGCACACGGTGACTCCCGGGCCGTCGGATTGTCCGGGTCTGCGGCGCACGGGCGGCCCGACTCGCTACCCTCTTCACCCATGTGAGTGACTGCGCCCGGCCCCGGCCACCCGATCCGCCCCTGTCGCGCGCACCCGCCGGTGCCGCAACACACCCGCGCCCTGGCATCCTTGAGCCGTCCGCGGAGCACCTCGCGCGGTCCACCCGCACCGCGCGATCCTTCTGTACGTTTCTTCGTGACCGTCCGAAGTCGAACCAGGAGCCCCGGCCACGTGAGCCTTGCGAGCAGCCACTCACCGCACGGACGGTCGCCGCTGCGCACCGTGCAGGTGCTCGGCGGAGGCAGCGCGGGCAGCAGCGCGCATGTGCGCACACTGGCCTCAGGTCTGGTGGCCCGGGGCGTGCGCGTGACGGTGTGCGCTCCCCTCGAGGCCGAACGCATCTACGACTTCTCGGGCGTCGGCGGCCTGCACGTCCCCGTGCCCCGCAGCACGGATCCCGCCGCCCTGGCCGCCCTGCGCATCGCCTGCGGAGAGGCCGACCTGGTGCACGCGCACGGGCTGCACGCGGGCCTGCGCGCCGCACTCGCGCTCAGCGGCCGCCCCACCCCGCTCGTCGTCACCTGGCACACCCGTGCGTATGTCGAGGGTGCCCGCGCCGCTCTTGTGCACCTCCTCGAACGGCGCGTGGCCAGGGCCGCGTCCGTCGTCCTCGGCACGTCCTCCGACCTCGTCGACCGGGCACGCCGTCGTGGTGCCCGCGACGCCCGGCTCGCCGCCGTCGCTCTGCCCGCGCCCCGCACACCGGCCGAGCACGACGACGACCCCGAACGGCTGCATTCCAAGACCCGTGCCGAACTCGGTGCCACGGACCGGCCGTTGCTCATTGCCGTCGGCAGCCTCGACCGGCACCGCGGATACGACGTGCTGCTCGACGCCTCGCGCGCATGGCGCCGCCTCGACCCGGCGCCCCTGGTCGTCATCGCGGGGGAGGGACCGCTGCGGACCGTGCTCCAGCGGCGCATCGAGGACGAGGCGCTGCCGGTGCGGCTGATCGGGCGGCGCGAGGACGCCCGTGAACTGCTTCCCGCCGCCGATCTGGCCCTGCTGCCGAGCAGTTGGGAGTCCAGGTCCGTTCTCGCCCAGGAGGCCCTGCACGCCCGCGTGCCGCTCGTCGCCACCGACGTCGGCGGCATCCGCGAACTCGTCGGCGACGCGGCGGAACTGGTCCGGTACGGAGACGCGAAGGCGCTCGCCACCGCCGTCGTGCGGCTCCTCGAGGACCCCGAGCGCCGCCGGCTGCTGAGGGAGAAGGGCACGGCCCAGGCCGCCACCTGGCCGACCGAGGACGAGACGGTGGCCCAAGTACTCAGTGTGTATGACGAGTTGACGCAGGTCCTGCCCTACGTCTAGGTCATGCGGTGTCCAGTGCGGTCGCAGCACTAGGGCACGTGCCTGCGTGCCCGCAGTGCGAGGCTCAGGGTCAGGACGGTCCCCGGGTCGTCGAGGTCCGTGCCCAGCAACTCACCGATCCTCGCCAGCCGGTTGTAGAGCGTCTGCCGGTTCAGGTGCAGCCCGCGGGCCGTCTCCGCCTTGCGGCCCGCATGCGCCAGATACGTCTCCAGTGTGGGCAGCAGCGGTGGCCTGGAGCGGCGGTCGTGGTCGCGCAGCGGACCGATCGCGCGGTCCACGAAGGCCGCGAGATCAGGGTGGTCCCGCAGCCGCCACAGCAGGAGGTCGATGTCCAGGCGGCGGGCGTCGTACCAGGGGTGTTCCGGCAGCCCCTGCGCCGCCGCCGCCGTCTCCGCCGCGTGCCGCAGTCCCGCCGACGCCGCCGCCCAGCCACCCGCCGCGCCGACCACCACCACCGGCGGTCGCACCCCCGGCCGCTGTATGCCCGCCCGCTCCACACCCGCCCGCAGCGCCGCGGCCACCCGGTCCGAGACCGCCGCACGCTCCGTCTCCGAGCGCAGCCCCAGCAGCAGCGGCACGCGGCCCTCCACCGGCCGTACGCCGAGCAGGGACGGCACGCCCACCGAGGCGAGCTTCTCCGCGACCGCCCGCGCCAGCACCGCCCAGCCGCCGCCACCCGGGATGAGGCCGTCGGCCAGCCGCATCACCACCGGCAGCAGCGGGCCGGCGCCCGGCTTGAAGCCCAGCACCCGGGCCTGGGCCGGCGCGTCCTCCGCGGCGATGCGGCCCTCGGCGAGATCGGTGAGGAAGTCGCCCCGCCCGCGCGCCGCCAGCTCCTCCTCCTGCCGGGCTTGCATCAGGACGACCGCGATGACGCCCGCGGCCCGCTCGGCGGCCATTCGGTGCACCGGCGCCATCGGCGCGCTCACCGGCAGCAGCACCAGCCTGGCCCGGACGGATCCGGCGCCGGGCCCGCCGCCCGGCACGTCCACCAGGGTCGTGCCGGCCGGGGGCTCGTCCTTGTGCTGACCGCGCAGGCCCTCCCACACCTGGAGCGGGTCTGTGTCCGCGGGCCCCGTCCCGGCCGCGTACAGCAGCTGTCCGTCGGTGGTCTCGAGGAACACCGGATTGCCGCTGAAGGCGGACAGGATCCGCAGGACCTGTGGCACCCCGCCCCCGCCGAGCAGCGCCTCGGTACACCGGCGGTGCACCTCCTCGGCCCGCTGGACGAGGGCGTAATGGCCGTTGACGATCTCCGTGTGGATCTCCTCGGTGACCGACACGAACGGCACCTCGCGGTGCAGCTGCACGAGCGGAAGTCCGGTCGCGCGGGCCGTCTCGACGAGGGCGGCGGGCAGCCGGGTGAAGCGCGTTCCCAGCTCCACGACCAGGGCCGCGATGCCGCGTTCGGCAAGCGTGCGGACGAACGCGCGCTGGTCGGCGGGGCGGGTGCCCAGACCGTAGCCCGTGGTCAGGAGCAGTTCGCCGCCCTTGAGCAGCGAGGCGATGTTCGGGACCTCGCCCGCGTGCACCCAGCGCAGCGCCCGGTGCAGCCGGTCGGCGCCGGCCAGCACCTCCGGCAGCCCGCTGCGCAGCCCGGGCAGCTCCAGCGCCTGCTGCACGGTGATCCCGGCGCCCTCGGCGCCCCGGGGGTCGAAACGGCTGTCCATGCGGTGACGCTACCTGCGCGCATGCGCCGGGCGCACCGTCGGTCCGGTCAGGCGGGCGGGATGTTGTGGTTGTACCGGAACACGTTGTCCGGGTCGTACTGCCGCTTGACCCGGGCCAGCCGGTTGAAGTTCGCGGCGCCGAGGCCGGCCACCACCCGGTCTCTGCCCTCGTCCCCGATGAAGTTGAGGTACACCGCGCCCGTACGCCAGGGCCGGGCGCCGGCACACACGTCCTTGACCCAGCGCAGCGCCCGCTCGTCGTCCGCGGGGTCCTCCCAGACGCCGAAGGGGTGCACGGTCCAGGGCGCGTCCCGGTAGGGGACGGGATACTCGGCGGGCCCCGAGGCGATCGCGCCGCCCTGCGGGAACAGCACCTGCCGGCAGGCCGAGGGGACGGGCATCGAGGGGGCGCGCGAGCAGAAGATGTCGACCAGCTCGTCGGGCAGGCCGCTCACGTACTCGACCGACCAGTGGTTCCGCAGCCCGGGCGGGTCGTCGAGCATGCACTGGACATCGGCGTACGGCATGGCGGACACGACTTCGCACTCGTGCGGCAGCGACAGCAGCGGTTGGGCGAGCTTGCGCAGGTCCTCCTCGCCGCCGGTGTACGTGATCAGCGAGGCACACAGCAGCGTGCCGACCAGATGCTCGGGGACGAACGGTTCGCGCGGGCCTGTGACATAGAGCACGGCGCCGCCCACCTCCGGCGGGCCGGTGGCGATGATGTCGCGGTAGGTCCGAACCGCGTCGGGGCCGGTCTCCGGCAGGAACATGAGCAGAGCTATCGAGAACTCGGGCAGTTCGTGCAGCCTGAGCGTGAGCGCGGTGGCGACGCCGAAGTTGCCGCCGCCGCCGTGCAGGGCCCAGAACAGGTCGGGGTTCTGCTCGTTGGTCGCGAGCACGGTGGCGCCGTCCGCGGTCACGAGTTCGACGCCGAGCAGGTTGTCGACGGCGAGGCCGAAAGGCCGGTCCAGCCAGCCGTTGCCGCCGCCGAGCACGAAGCCGCCGACCCCGGTGGTGGAGACCCGGCCGCCGGTGGTCGCGAGTCCGTAGGGCTGGGTGGCACGGTCCAGGTGACTCATCACGGCTCCGCCCCCGACCCGCACCGACGCGGAGCCGGGGTGGACCGTGACCTCGTGCATCCGGCGCAGGTCCACGACGAGACCGTTGTCGCACAGCGCCATGCCGGCGACGCTGTGCCCGCCACCGCGGACAGCGATCTTCAGGTCCAGGTCCCGGGCGAAACGCACCGCCCGGATGACGTCGTCCTCCCCTTCGCACTGCGCGATCACCGCCGGGCGGCGGTCGATCCTCGCGTTGAAGGCCGCCCGGGCCTCGTCGTATCCAGGGTCGCCGGGGGCGAAGACGTCGCCGGCCAGGTCCGAGCGGAGCGCGGCGAGCGCCGCGCCGGCCTTCGAAAGCGGAGCCATCCCGGCCGCCCCCTTCCAGCAAGGGGACACATCTCCCCCTCAGCGTAGGCGGGCGTCGCGCACCGGTCCTGTCCGGAGCGGGCGTGCGGGGCCGCCCCGGCCCCGCACCCGGACCTCAGCCTCCGTACGCGCCGGACGCGGTCAGCCGCAGTGCGGTGTCGATCAGCGGCACATGACTGAAGGCCTGCGGGAAGTTCCCCACCTGGCGCTGCAGACGCGGATCCCACTCCTCGGCGAGCAGACCCAGGTCGTTGCGCAGGGCGAGCAGCTTCTCGAAGAGCTTGCGGGCCTCGTCCACACGGCCGATCATCGCCAGGTCGTCGGCCATCCAGAAGGAGCAGGCGAGGAACGCGCCCTCGTCGCCCGGCAGCCCGTCCACGCCCTCCTCCTGGCCCGCGGTCGGGTAGCGCAGGATGAAGCCGTCGGGGGTGGACAGCTCGCGCTGGATCGCCTCGATCGTGCCGATCACCCGCTTGTCGTCCGGCGGCAGAAAGCCCATCTGCGGAATCAGCAGCAGCGAGGCGTCCAGCTCCTTGGAGCCGTAGGACTGTGTGAAGGTGTTGCGCTCTTTGTCGTAACCCTTCTCACACACGTCCCGGTGGATGTCGTCGCGCAGCTCGCGCCACTTCTCCAGCGGGCCGTCCGCGTCTCCGGACTCGATCAGCTTGATCGTGCGGTCGACCGCAACCCAGGCCATGACCTTGGAGTGCACGAAGTGGCGGCGGGGGCCGCGCACCTCCCAGATGCCCTCGTCCGGCTCGTGCCAGTGCTGCTCCAGGTAGCGGATCAGCTTGAGCTGGAGCAGAGACGCGTAGTCGTTGCGCGCCAGGCCCGTCATATGGGCCAGATGCAGGGCCTCGGTGACCTCGCCGTACACGTCGAGCTGCAGCTGGTGGGCGGCACCGTTGCCCACCCGCACCGGCGCCGAGTTCTCGTAGCCGGGCAGCCAGTCCAGCTCGGCCTCGCCCAGTTCCCGTTCGCCCGCGATGCCGTACATGATCTGCAGGGTCTCCGGGTCGCCGGCCACGGCCCGCAGCAGCCACTCGCGCCAGGCGCGGGCCTCCTCGCGGTAGCCGGTGCGCAGCAGCGAGGAGAGGGTGATCGCCGCGTCGCGGAGCCAGGTGTAGCGGTAGTCCCAGTTGCGTACGCCACCGATCTCCTCGGGCAGTGAGGTCGTCGGCGCGGCCACGATGCCGCCCGTCGGCGCGTAGGTGAGGGCCTTCAGCGTGATCAGCGAGCGGACCACGGCCTCGCGGTACGGACCGTGGTACGTGCAGTGCTCCACCCATTCGCGCCAGAAGTCCTCGGCGGCCTCCAGCGACTGTTCGGGCTCGGGCAGCGGCGGCGGCTTCTGGTGCGAGGGCTGCCACGAGATGGTGAACGCGATCCGGTCACCCGGAGCGACCGTGAAGTCCGCGTACGTCGTCAGGCCCTTGCCGTAGGTCTCCGCCTCGGTGTCGAACCACACGGAGTCGGGCCCGGCCACGGCCACGGTGCGCCCCTCGTGCTTGTGCACCCAGGGGACCACCCGCCCGTAGGAGAACCGCATGCGCAGCGCCGACCGCATCGGCACCCGGCCCGTGACGCCCTCCACGATCCGGATCAGCTGCGGGGCACCGTCACGCGGCGGCATCAAGTCGATGACCCGGACCGTGCCGCGCGGGGTGTCCCACTCGGACTCGAGGATCAGGGAGTCGCCGCGGTAGGAGCGCCGGGTCGCCGACGGCGGCTGGGCGCCCGAGGCGTGAGCCGGCCCGAGACGCCAGAATCCGTGCTCCTCTGTACCGAGCAGCCCTGCGAAGACGGCATGGGAGTCGAATCGGGGCAGGCACAGCCAATCCACGGTGCCGTCCCGGCAGACCAGCGCCGCGGTCTGCATGTCTCCAATGAGTGCGTAGTCTTCGATGCGCCCGGCCAATTGAACTCCAGTCGAACGGCCACGTCGCCCACGAGGGGCGGTCGCTCTTTGCGGTCATGGGGTCGATGAGAAAGCCGTTGTTCACCGACCCATTCGAAAGGGAAGCGGTCGATGTCCAACAAACTGACGAGCTCTTGTTGTTCCGGTGACGGGCAGGGGTGGTGCCGCTTTCCGGGGGTGCTCGGCAGCGAGTGTCCGAGCAGGATACGACGCACCTCCCATGATCCGCGTCCCGGTCGGGGCAACGCGAGTGCGCCTGACGAGTGGGGCGCGAGTGAGTGTCGCGCGTCCATGGTGACACGGGTACGGCGGGTGGCCGGAAGCGGTCATGCTCGGGCGCTGTTACCCTGGTAGCCCGTGGACCGGTGGGCACGAAACCCCCGAACCGCAGCGACGGCACCTCCAACCCCTTCGGTGGGTGGACCGCACCGCAACCCAGACCGCGACCACGGGAGCCTCCTCTTGGCCATGCCGCCCAAATCCACGACGACCAAGCACATCTTCGTCACCGGGGGTGTCGCCTCCTCGCTCGGCAAGGGCCTGACGGCGTCCAGCCTCGGTATGCTGCTCAAGGCGCGGGGCCTGCGCGTCGTCATGCAGAAGCTCGACCCGTACCTGAACGTGGATCCGGGCACCATGAACCCCTTCCAGCACGGTGAGGTCTTCGTCACCAACGACGGGGCCGAGACGGATCTGGACATCGGCCACTACGAGCGCTTCCTCGACCGCGATCTGGACGGCTCCGCCAACGTCACCACCGGGCAGGTCTACTCGACGGTGATCGCCAAGGAGCGGCGCGGCGAGTACCTCGGCGACACGGTGCAGGTCATCCCCCACATCACCAACGAGATCAAGCATCGCATCCGGCGCATGGCCACCGACGAGGTGGACGTCGTGATCACCGAGGTCGGCGGCACGGTCGGCGACATCGAGTCGCTGCCGTTCCTGGAGACGGTGCGCCAGGTCCGCCACGAGGTCGGCCGCGACAACGTCTTCGTGGTGCACATCTCGCTGCTGCCGTACATCGGCCCCTCCGGCGAGCTGAAGACCAAGCCCACACAGCACTCGGTCGCCGCCCTGCGCAACATCGGCATCCAGCCCGACGCGATCGTCCTGCGCTGCGACCGGGAGGTCCCGACCGCGATCAAGCGCAAGATCTCGCTGATGTGCGACGTCGACGAGGCCGCGGTCGTGGCGTGCCCCGACGCCCGCTCGATCTACGACATCCCGAAGGTCGTGCACACCGAGGGCCTGGACGCCTACGTCGTCCGCAGGTTGGACCTGCCCTTCCGCGATGTGGACTGGACGACCTGGGACGACCTGCTCGACCGGGTCCACAACCCGGAGCACGAGGTCACCCTCGCCCTGGTCGGCAAGTACATCGACCTGCCCGACGCCTACTTGTCGGTGATCGAGGCGCTGCGCGCGGGCGGTTTCGCCCACAAGGCCCGGGTCAAGATCAAGTGGGTCACGTCGGACGACTGCAAGACCCCGGCGGGCGCCGAGAAGCAGCTGTCCGACGTGGACGCGATCTGCATCCCCGGCGGGTTCGGCGATCGCGGCGTCTCCGGCAAGGTGGGCGCCATCCGGTACGCCCGCGAGAACAAGATCCCGTTGCTCGGACTCTGCCTCGGCCTGCAGTGCATCGTGATCGAGGCGGCGCGCAACCTGGCCGACATCTCCGACGCGAACTCCACCGAGTTCGACGCGGCAACCGCCCACCCCGTCATCTCCACCATGGCGGAGCAGCTCGACATCGTGGCGGGCGAGGGCGACATGGGCGGCACGATGCGGCTCGGCATGTACCCGGCCAAGCTGGCCGAGGGCTCGATCGTGCGCGAGGTGTACGACGGCAAGGAGTACGTCGAGGAGCGACACCGCCACCGCTACGAGGTGAACAACGCCTACCGCGCCGAGCTGGAGAAGAAGGCGGGCGTCGTGTTCTCCGGCACGTCGCCGGACGGCAAGCTCGTGGAGTACGTCGAGTACCCGCGCGAAGTGCACCCTTACCTGGTGGCGACGCAGGCGCACCCCGAGCTGCGCTCCCGCCCGACCCGGCCCCACCCGCTGTTCGCCGGGCTGGTGAAGGCGGCCGTGGAGCGGAAGAACGGCGAGTAACTCAAGAGCTGTACGGTGGCCGGGGTGCGCGTCCTTCGGGAGGCGTGCCCCGGTTGTGCGCAAGGGCGTGGGAGGAACAGGGCGACATGACGATCAAGGACACCCCCGAGGAGTGGGAGGTCAGGGCGAGTGAGACCCCGTTCGTCGGCAAGAAGACCTCCGTCCGCACCGACGACGTGGTCATGCCCGACGGATCGGTCGCCCGCCGCGACTACCAGGTGCACCCCGGTTCGGTGGCCGTTCTCGCCCTGGACGACGAGGGCCGTGTGCTGGTCATCCGGCAGTACCGCCACCCCGTGCGCCACAAGCTCTGGGAGATCCCGGCCGGACTCCTCGACATTCCCGGTGAGAACCCGCTGCACGCCGCCCAGCGCGAGCTGTACGAGGAGGCACACGTCAAGGCCGAGGACTGGCGCGTGCTGACCGACGTCTACACCACGCCCGGCGGCTGCGACGAGGCGGTGCGCATCTTCCTCGCCCGGGATCTGTCCGAGGCCGAGGGGCAGCGCTTCGAGGTGGAGGACGAGGAGGCCGACATGGAGCTGGCCCGGGTGCCGGTCCAGGACCTCGTGCGCGGCGTGCTGGCCGGTGACCTGCACAACAACTGCCTCGTGGTCGGCGTACTCTCGCTGGTCGCCGCGCAGAACGGCGACGGTCTGGACGCCCTGCGCCCGGCCGAGGCGCCGTGGCCCGCTCGGCCGTTCGAGGCCTGAGGAGGCGAGGGGCCGGCCCGTTCGCGGGCCTGACCCCACTTCGGCGGTGCCGGTCGTACGATCGCCTGATCCGATCGGGGGATGTGCCTGTCGTGCTCCGCAGGGATCGTCGCAGAGCGTGAACTAGGCTCTGGAAACGACCCGCCCCAAGGCCCGGCGGGCCCGTGTGCGCAGTGGGACGGGAGCGTGGCCCGTGGCGGATCAGGCGGTGGACACAGGCGGCGTCGAGCTGTCGGAGGGCGACCGGCGTCCCGCCGCCGCGGACGGTCAGTTCCTCGGCCGCACACGGGAGTTGAAGGAACTCCTGATCGACATCGAACGCGCGGGCCTCGACACCCTCTCCGGCCGCAAGGCGCCCCGCGCCCGTGTGCTGCTCATCGCCGGCCGCCCCGGTTTCGGACGCACGGGGCTCGCCGAGGAGCTGGTGCGCCAGGTCGCACACCGTTACCGGGACGGGGTGCTGCGCGCCCGTCTCAGTGAGCCCGACGGCACTCCCGTACCGACCGAGCGCACCGCCCGCGCGTTGCTCACGGTCCTCGGCCTGCCGGCGCCGGCCGGTTCCGACGAGGACGACCTGGCGCAGGCGCTGCGCGAGGGCCTGGCCGGGCGCCGGGTGCTGCTCCTGCTCGACGACGCGGTGGCCGCCGAGCAGGTCGACGCGCTGCTGCCGGACACGCCCGGCTGCCTCGTCGTCGCCGTCTCCAAGGGGCCGCTGACCGGGATCGCGGACGTGCGCCCCTGCACGCTCGGTGGACTGGACACCAAGTCCGCGCTGGAGCTGCTCACCCGCCACACCGGATCGGTGCGCGTCACCGTCGACCCGCGCGCTGCCGAGGGGCTCGTCGAGGAGTGCGCCGGGCATCCCGCCGCGCTCGTCCTGGCCGGCGGCTGGCTGGGCGCCCGCCCCAAGGCCGGTGTCGCCGACCTGGCCAAGCAGCTGCGCGCCGAGGGCGACGAGGGGCCGGCGCTGGCCCGGGTCTTCCGCCTCGCGTACGCGGGACTGCCGGGCACCGCCCAGCGGATGCTGCGCCTGCTTTCCCTCGCTCCCGTCGGCCTCGTCGACCCGCACACGGCCTCCGCGCTGGCCGGCTGCTCGGTGGAGGACGCCCGTGCCGTCCTCGACGACTTCGTGGTTCTCGGTTTCCTGCGCCGCGTGGACGCCGCCCTGTCGCAGTTCGAGGTCCCCGGCTGTCTGCACCCTCTGCTCCGTGCCCGCAGCGAGAGCCAGGACCGTCCTGCCGAACTCCGGCTGGCCCGGGCGCGGATGCTGGAGCGGACCGTACGGCTGCTTCAGTCCTGCCGGGCGATCACCGAGACCGACAGCCCGCAGGCCCGCGAGAAGCTCGCCGACCTGCCCAGGGCCCTGCGCTTTTCGAGTCCCCGGGCGGCCGAGGACTGGCTGCGCGTCCGGCAGCCCGCGCTGCTGGCCGCGGCCCGGCTCGCGGTCGCCGACGGCGAGCTGGACACGCTGGCCCGTCGTCTCATGGCCGCGCTGGTGAGAGCCATGGTCGCGCACTTCGGCACTCGGACCGCCGCCCCCGAGCTGTATGGCATCCACCGGCTGGTCCTCGACGTCGCCGTGCGCCGCGACCTGCCCCGCGAGCAGGCGGCGGCCCTGCTGAATCTCGCGGACCTGGACGTGGGGACAGGCCGCACGACGGAGGCACTGGCCCGGTACCGGGCCGCGCTGGACGCCGCACGGCGGGCGAGCGACCCGTATGCGACGAGCCGCGCGATGGAATCCGTAGCCGGCACCCACCAGGAGCTGGGGGACTACGACCGGGCCGCCGACTGGTACGGCCGGGCGCTCGCTCATCGACTCGCCCGCGACGAGCGAGCGGACACCGCCCGGCTCTACGGCCGCCTCGCCGCCGTCCAGACCTACGCGGGCCGCTACGGCGAGGCGCAGCGCAACTGGCGCGCGGCGGTCGCCGGCCACCGCAGAAGCGGTGATGTGGCGGCTCACGCACGGGCTTTGAGCGAGCTGGCCCGGGTCCAGGAATACGCCGGACGGCCCGAGGAGTCCCTGCGCACCTGCCAGGAGGCGGTCGAGTGGGCGCTCCGTGCCGGAGATGTACGGCTCCAGGCGGCGCTGCAGCTCAGACTGGCCGACACGCTGGACCGCCTCGGCGACCCGGCGGCCGCGCGTCTGCATCGCGGTACGGCCGAGCGCATGCTGGGTGAGGAGCGCCACGAGGACAGAGCAGAGCCGGAGCAGGGCAGCAATGCCTACGAAATCCGCAGTACATCAGCTGAAGATTGATGTAATGAAAGGCTAGACACGGGGAACGCCTTTATTAGACTGGCTCTGCCGCACATTCTCCTGCGGTGCCTCCCGATATGCCCCTGCATGTCCGGGTGTGTCTTGCAGTGCCCCACATCTCTGAGCCAAGGACCGTGATCGACGTGAAGGTCGGCATCCCCCGCGAGGTCAAGAACAACGAGTTCCGGGTGGCCATCACCCCCGCCGGCGTGCACGAGCTGGTGCGCAACGGTCACCAGGTCGTCGTCGAGCGGAACGCCGGTGTCGGCTCCTCGATCCCGGACGAGGAGTACATCAGCGCCGGCGCGCAGATCCTGGAGACCGCCGACGAGGTCTGGGCCGCCGCCGACCTGCTGCTGAAGGTAAAGGAGCCGGTCGCGGAGGAATACCACCGCCTCCGCAAGGACCAGATCCTCTTCACCTACCTGCACCTGGCCGCCTCCAAGGAGTGCACGGACGCCCTCCTGGAGTCCGGCATCACGGCCATCGCGTACGAGACGGTCGAGCTGCCGAACCGTGCGCTCCCGCTGCTCGCTCCCATGTCCGAGGTCGCGGGCCGGCTGGCCCCGCAGGTCGGCGCCTACCACCTGATGGCGGCGAACGGCGGCCGCGGTGTGCTGCCCGGTGGTGTCCCGGGTGTGCCGGCCGGCAAGGCCGTCATCATCGGCGGTGGCGTGTCCGGTTGGAACGCCGCTCAGATCGCCATCGGCCTGGGCTTCCACGTGACCCTGCTCGACAAGGACATCAACAAGCTCAAGGAGGCGGACAAGATCTTCGGCACGAAGATCCAGACCGTTGTCTCCAACGCCTTCGAGCTGGAGAAGGCCTGCCTCGAGGCCGACCTCGTCGTCGGCGCCGTCCTCATCCCGGGCGCCAAGGCCCCGAAGCTGGTCACCAACGAGCTGGTCTCCCGGATGAAGGCGGGAAGTGTCCTTGTCGACATCGCGATCGACCAGGGCGGCTGCTTCGAGGACTCCCGGGCGACCACGCACGCCGAGCCGACCTTCAAGGTCCACGAGTCGGTCTTCTACTGCGTCGCCAACATGCCCGGCGCCGTCCCCAACACCTCCACCTACGCACTGACGAACGCCACGCTGCCCTACATCGTGGAGCTCGCCAACCGCGGCTGGGTCGAGGCGCTGCGTCGCGACGCCGCGCTGGCCAAGGGCCTCAACACCCATGACGGCCAGGTGGTTTACAAGGAGGTCGCCGAGGCGCACGGGCTGGACCACGTGGACCTGGAGTCCCTGCTCGGCTAGGCGCGCCGCGGCCCGGGCCCGCTGTCCCGGGGCCACCAGGCGACTGGTCAGCACACCTCGTCAACGCCTCGCATCCGGCCGGACCTTGCCCGACAAGGTCCGGCCGGATGTGTGTATGGTCACTTTGCGACACTCGTTCAACTCGCCTCGAACGCAACCTTTTAACCGTTTCGCACACCGGTGAAACCTGGCGAACGGTGCCTGGACGCCCTTGACAGCGGGATGTTTCATTGCCGACACATCGGGCCGGGTCCGGCGGATTGTGTTGCTGCGGACCGCCGACACGCCATAGAGTCGCCAACCGTCGGCATGGTGCCACGCTGACCTATCTAGAAGTTCCCTGGTCACCAAGGAGGTAAGACGACTTGTGAATGAGTCGACATTTACTCCCGGGGGTGGTCAACCAGGAACGCCTGCGCGGGGCACGGGCCCCACGGGGCTCGAGGCTGTCGGCTCCGTCGCTGTCCGTACCTTCGCTGCCCACCAGAGCCAGAGCCCCCGCCTGACTCAGACAGCACATCAGAGCTTGGATGGCCAACACGTGAACGCCATGGCCGGCAACGGAAGTGGCGGGGTCCACAACCACTTCGCCGACTACGACGAACTGCCCGACGGGCACTTCTACGACCCCGACGCGGAATACGAGCCCGATCCCGAGTACGCGGCCACGCTCGCGCCCGACGCGGCCCGCCAGCGCCGCGAGCGCATCGGCCCGACGGGGCGCCCGCTGCCGTACTTCCCGATCCCCGGCCCGCTGACCGACCACGGCCCGGCGAAGATCATCGCGATGTGCAACCAGAAGGGCGGCGTCGGCAAGACGACGTCGACCATCAATCTGGGTGCCGCGCTCGCGGAGTACGGCCGCCGGGTGCTGCTCGTCGACTTCGACCCGCAGGGCGCGCTGTCCGTGGGCCTCGGCGTCAACCCCATGGAGCTCGACCTCACCGTCTACAACCTGCTCATGGAGCGGGGCATGTCCGCGGACGAGGTCCTGCTGAAGACCGCGGTTCCGAACATGGACCTGCTGCCGAGCAACATCGACCTGTCGGCGGCCGAGGTCCAGCTGGTGTCGGAGGTCGCGCGAGAGTCGACGCTCCAGCGTGCGCTGAAGCCGCTGATGCCCGACTACGACTACATTGTGATCGACTGTCAGCCCTCGCTCGGCCTGCTCACCGTGAACGCGCTCACCGCCGCGCACAAGGTGATCGTGCCGCTGGAGTGCGAGTTCTTCGCGCTGCGTGGTGTCGCGCTGCTCACCGAGACCATCGAGAAGGTCCAGGAGCGGCTCAACCCGGAGCTGGAGCTCGACGGCATCCTCGCCACGATGTACGACTCCCGGACCGTGCACAGCCGTGAGGTCCTCGCGCGTGTCGTCGAGGCGTTCGACGACCACGTCTACCACACGGTCATCGGCCGGACCGTGCGCTTCCCGGAGACCACGGTCGCCGGTGAGCCCATCACCACGTACGCCTCCAACTCCGTCGGTGCCGCCGCCTATCGCCAGCTCGCCAGGGAGGTGCTCGCCCGGTGTCACGCCGAGTGAGTCTGCCCGGGGCCGACGAACTGTTTCGTACCACCGGGGGAATGGCGCTCCAGGCGTCCACCCCCAGGCGCCAGGCCAACGGCGAGGCCCGGGTGCCGGCTCCCGCGGGCGAGAGCGATCCTGCGGCCGCGACGGAGGACGCGCCGCCGTCGGTGCCCGTGCAGGGCGGCGACGGTGAGGGCGACGAGCACGTCGCGGCGGACGTGGTCGATACGGAGGCGGGGGAGTCCCGTACGCGGTCCGCTGCCGCGGAGCGGCCCGCGCGGCGCCAGGCGGCGTCGCAGGAAGGTTCTGCCGCCCCTCAGCCGCGCAAGCGGGGGCGTGCGGCCGGGCGGCGGCCCAGTGGGCGTGAGCGGCACGACGAGAAGATCACCGTGTACGTGTCCGCGGAGGAGTTGATGGACCTCGAGCACGCGCGTCTCGTGCTCCGGGGCGAGCACGGGCTCGCGGTCGACCGCGGGCGGATCGTGCGTGAGGCGGTTGCGGTGGTGCTGGCGGATCTGGAGTCCCGGGGGGACGCCAGTATCCTCGTGCGTCGGCTGCGGGGACGGTGAGCAGGTAGCCTGCGACGGCTATGTCCTCGTACGACGGCTCCACTTCCACCACCGGCCCGGCCGGCCGTCGGCGCGCGCTGGGACGCGGGCCGGGGGCTGCGCCTGTCGCGCCCGCCGTCGAGGAGGAGCCGGTCGCGCTCGGTGGCGCGGACGCCTCCGAAGGCGAGACCGGAGAAGCACCGACCGGCGCGGGCCCCGCGCCGGACACCGCGTTCGGGGAACCCGGAGCGAGGCGCCGGCCCGAGCCCGAGGAGTCGTCGGCTGACGGCCGCCCTGCCGGGGACGGTTCCGGGTCGGCAGCGGTGCCCGAGGAGCGCGGCGTGCACGGCGCGCCGGGTGGGGCGGCCGGGCGTCGGCCGGAGCCCGTGGGTGTGACCGGTGCTGGACCGGGATCCGTGTCGCCCGAGCCGCCCGCGGCCCTCGCGACTCCGGGTGAGGAGGCCGAGCCGGGCCGGGAAGCGATCGCCGAGCCGGCGCACCTGGTCCTCGCGGCCGTGCCGAGGCCCGCCACCCCGGCCGATGCGGCGGACGCCCGCGTCGGGTCTGTCGATGCGCCGGACGCCCGCGTCGAGTCTTCGGACGGTTCGGAGCCCGATGGCGGCGTCTTCAAGGTCCGGTTGTCGAACTTCGAGGGCCCGTTCGATCTCCTGCTTCAGCTGATTTCGAAGCACAAGCTCGATGTCACCGAGGTCGCGCTGTCCAAGGTGACCGACGAGTTCATGGCGCACATCCGGGCGATGGGGCCGGACTGGAACCTGGACGAGACCACCGAGTTCCTCGTGGTCGCCGCGACCCTGCTCGACCTCAAGGCGGCACGTTTGCTGCCCGCCGCCGAGGTCGAGGACGAGGCGGACCTCGCGCTGCTGGAAGCCCGCGATCTGCTGTTCGCGAGGCTCCTCCAGTACCGCGCCTACAAACAGATCGCCGAGATCTTCAACCGGCGGACCGAGGACGAGGCCCGGCGCTACCCCCGCACCGTCGGCCTCGAACCCCAGCACGCCGAGCTGCTGCCCGAGGTCGTCATCAGTATCGGACCCGAGGGTTTCGCCAGACTCGCCGTCAAGGCGATGCAGCCCAAACCCAAACCGCAGGTCTACGTGGACCACATCCATGCCCCGCTGGTCTCCGTGCAGGAGCAGGCCGGGATCGTGGTGGCACGGCTGCGGGAACTCGGCGAGGCCAGCTTCCGTGTGCTCGTGGCGGACACCGACGACACCCTCACGGTCGTCGCACGCTTTCTGGCGCTGCTGGAGCTGTACCGGGAGAAGGCCGTGGCGCTGGAGCAGGAGGCCGCTCTCGGCGAGCTGCTGGTGCGCTGGACCGGCGGGGAGGGGGACGACGCCCCGGTGGTGACGGACGAGTTCGACCGGCCGCCCGAGGATCCCGACAAGAACGGCACCAAGGCGGATCCCGGCAAGAGCGGCACGAAGACGGAGGAGAAGGCGTGAGCGAGGAGATCGCCGAGGTTCCAACAGGCCTGGACGCGGTCGCAGGCCTCGACCTCAAGCCCGCCCTGGAGGCCGTGCTCATGGTCGTGGACGAGCCCGCCACCGAGGAGCATCTGGCGAAGATCCTCGAGCGGCCCCGGCGGCAGATCGCCGACGCGTTGCGCGAGCTCGCGGACGAGTACACCGTGCAGGGTCGCGGCTTCGAGCTGCGGTTCGTCGCGGGCGGCTGGCGCTTCTACACCCGGGCCGCCTACGCCCCGGCCGTGGAGCGCTTCGTGCTGGACGGTCAGCAGGCCCGCCTCACCCAGGCCGCCCTGGAGACCCTGGCGGTGGTCGCGTACCGCCAGCCGGTCAGCCGCAGCCGCGTCTCGGCGGTCCGCGGAGTGAACTGCGACGGGGTCATGCGCACCCTCCTCCAGCGGGGTCTGGTCGAGGAGGCGGGCACGGAACCCGAAACAGGTGCGATCCTGTACACGACGACGAACTACTTCCTGGAGCGGATGGGCCTGCGTGGCCTGGACGAGCTACCGGAACTCGCGCCCTTCCTCCCGGAGGCGGAGGCGATCGAGGCCGAGACCCAGGAGGGCGTTCCGTCGTTCGACCCGGACGCTCTCGACGCTCCGGACGCGGACGGCGATCACACGACGAACACGACGACGGAATTTTGATGCGAAGCAGCGGCAGCGGCAGGAACGGCGGGCGCGGAAACTACCGCGGTGCCGGCAACAGCAGGGACGAGAGGCAGGGTCAGGGCCGTCCCCGTAAGCCCCGCCCCGAGGAGCGCCGCTACGACGTGGGCCCCGGCGCCTCCACGGACGGCCCCAAGTCCGGGCGCGGCAGCACCGCGCGCGGCGGGGCCAAGGGCGGCCCCAAGCAGGCGCAGCCGCGTGGCGGCGGTCGCACGGCGCCGGCACGCTCGCGTGAGTACGAGGCCCGCGCCGAGGAGCGCAACCGCGAGCGGTATGCCGACAAGAAGGACCTCAAGCCGCCCAAGACCTTCCCGGGCGCCGAGGCGGAAGGCGAGCGTCTGCAGAAGGTGCTCGCGCGCGCGGGTTACGGCTCCCGCCGGGCCTGCGAGGAGTTGATCGAGCAGGCCAGGGTCGAGGTCAACGGGGAGATCGTCACCGAGCAGGGGCTCCGGGTCGACCCGGAGAAGGACGAGATCAAGGTCGACGGGCTGACCGTCGCCACCCAGTCGTATCAGTTCTTCTCGCTGAACAAGCCGGCCGGTGTCGTCTCCACCATGGAGGACCCGGAGGGGCGCCAGTGCCTCGGGGACTACGTCACCAACCGTGAGACACGGCTGTTCCACGTCGGCCGGCTCGACACCGAGACCGAGGGTGTCATCCTGCTCACCAACCACGGTGAGCTGGCCCACCGGCTGACCCACCCCAGGTACGGCGTGAAGAAGACCTACCTCGCGCACATCGTGGGCCCCATCCCGCGCGACCTCGGCAAGAAGCTCAAGGACGGCATCCAGCTCGAGGACGGGTACGCGCGCGCGGACCACTTCCGGGTGGTCGAGCAGACCGGCAAGAACTACCTCGTCGAGGTGACGCTGCACGAGGGCCGCAAGCACATCGTGCGCCGCATGCTCGCGGAGGCCGGCTTCCCGGTCGACAAGCTGGTGCGGACCGCCTTCGGCCCGATCACCCTCGGCGACCAGAAGTCGGGCTGGCTGCGCCGGCTGTCGAACACCGAGGTCGGGATGCTGATGAAGGAAGTCGACCTCTAGCCGCCGCCCTTTCGCAGCGCCCCTGGCTCATCGAAGTGGCCGGTTCCCGTGGTGACGGGAACCGGCCTTCTTCTTGTGCGCCGCCATCGCCTGCCTTTAGAGTCAGATCGACCATAAAGGGGGTGGGGGTCATGGGGGCCGTGCCGGGCTATGACAAGTACGCCTTCGAGCCCTTCGGCGTCGCCGCCGACCTGGCCGTCCTCACCATTCGGGCGGGCCGGCTGCACGTCCTGCTCGTCGAACGCGGACAGGAACCCTGTGCGGGACGCTGGGCGCTCCCCGGCGGCTTCGTGAGGCCGGAGGAGTCCGCGGAGGACGCCGCCCGGCGGGAGCTCGCCGAGGAGACCGGCCTCGCGGACGTCTCCGGGCTCCACCTCGAGCAGCTGCGTACCTACAGCGATCCCGGCCGCGATCCCCGCATGCGGGTCGTCTCCGTCGCCTTCGCCGCCCTGCTGCCCGACCCTCCCGAGCCGCACGGCGGCGGCGACGCGGCACAAGCCCGCTGGCTGCCGTACGACGCAGCCGGGCCGCTGGCCTTCGACCACGACCGGATCCTCGCGGACGCCCGCGATCGGGTCGGCGCCAAGCTCGAGTACTCCTGCCTCGCCACGGCCTTCTGCCCGCCCGAGTTCACCCTGGGGGAGCTGCAGCAGGTCTACGAGACCGTCTGGGGCACCGCGCTCGACCGTCCCAACTTCCGGCGCAAGGTCCTCGCCACCCCCGGCTTCGTCGAGCCGGTCCCGGGCGCCGCCCGGCTGACCGGCGGTCGCGGCAAGCCCGCCGCGCTCTACCGCGCGGGCTCCGCCACCGCCCTGCACCCGCCCCTGCTCCGCCCCGCCACGGAAGGACGGCCCTCATGACCGCCACCGCACTCGCCAAGCACGCCGCCACCGGATCCCTGCTCGGGCTCGCCCTCGGTGACGCCCTCGGCTTCCCGACCGAGTTCAGCGACGTGCCGTCGATCCTCGCCAAGTGCGGCCCCTGGCGAGAGATGGGGCTGCCGAGGCCGGCGATCGTCACCGACGACACACAGATGACGCTGGCGCTCGGGCGCGGGCTGCGCACGGCCATGGACCGCGGGCTCCTGGCGCCCAAGCGGATGGAGCGGCCGGTGCGCGAGGAGTTCGTCGGCTGGTACCACTCCCCGGAGAACAACCGGGCACCCGGCCGGACCTGCCTCGTCGCCTGCAACCTGCTGAACGACGAGAAACGGCCCTGGCAGGAGGCGAGCCAGATCGACTCCAAGGGATGCGGGGCCAACATGCGGGTGGCGCCCGTCGGGCTCGTACCGGGGCTGAGCGACGAACAACGCGCCGGGGCCGCCCAGTTGCAGGCCGCGCTCACCCATGGCCACCCCACGGCGCTCGCCGCCTCCGATCTCACCGCCCACGCGATACGGCTGCTGGCGCAGGGCGCCGAGCCCACCGGACTGGTCGGGCTGCTGCGGTCGTACGCGTACGAGAACCGGAGCCGCTACCACGAGCTGTGGCTGAGCGATCTGTGGACCCGCGCCCAGGACCCCACACCGGAGCACTTCATCGCCCGCGGCTGGGACGAGTGCCTGGAGATCCTCGAACGCCTCAAGGGGGCCGTGGCGACCGTGTCGCCCGAGACCGACCCCTGTCTGGCGACGGGCGCGGGGTGGATCGCGGAGGAGGCCCTCGCCACCGGTCTGCTGTGCTTCCTGCTCTTCCCTGACGAGCCCGTCACCGCGTTGCGCCGGGCCGCCTGCACCTCCGGTGACTCCGACTCGATCGCGTGCCTCGCGGGAGCCTTCGCGGGCGCCCACCTCGGCGCCGAGGCCTGGCCCCGGGAGTGGGCGGACCGCATCGAGTACGGGGGAGAACTTCAGGCGCTCGGGGCCCTCTGGGACGCGTGAGCCGATGATCCGGCCCCCATTCGGGGACACGCTCACCGGGGCGCGGTGCGTCTTGCCGGACGGGCGCCGCGCCGGAGTGCGTTCCGGGCTGACTACGCTGGTGTGACCAGAGGTGTCCGTACATCAGCGAGGAGCATCACCGTGGCGCTACGAGCGGTCCGGGGAGCCGTCCAACTGGAAAGGGACGAGGCCGGGCACATGAGTGAGCAGGTCGGCGCCCTGCTCACCGCCGTCCTGGAGCGGAACGGCCTCACCACCGACGAGCTGATCAGCATCTGGTTCACTGCCACGCCCGATCTGCACAGCGACTTCCCGGCAGCCGCGGCCCGCAAGCTCGGTATCGTCGACGTGCCGCTGATCTGCGCCCAGGAGCTGGACGTCGAGGGCGCGATGCCCCGGGTCGTCCGCATCCTCGCCCACATCGAGTCCGACAAGCCGCGCGTCGGCATCGTGCACGTCTACCTCGGTGCCGCCGCCGCCCTGCGCAAGGACATCGCCCAGTGAGGTCCGCACTCGTCATCGGTACGGGGTTGATCGGCACGTCGGCGGCCCTGGCGCTGACCGCCCGGGGTGTCACCGTGCACCTTTGTGACCACGACCCCGAGCAGGCCCGTACGGCGGCCGTCCTCGGCGCCGGCACCGACGAGGAGCCCGACGGCCCCGTCGACCTGGTGATCGTCGCGGTCCCGCCCGCGCACGTGGCCGCCGGGCTCGCCGATGCCATGCGGCGCGGTCTCGGGCGCGGCTACCTCGACGTGGCCAGCGTCAAGGGCGGCCCGCGCCGCGAACTGGAGGCACTCGGCCTCGACCCGGTCCTCCTGTCGCAGTACATCGGCACGCACCCCATGTCCGGCCGTGAGAAGTCCGGACCGCTGGCCGCCACCGGCGATCTCTTCGAGGGCCGCCCCTGGGTGCTCACCCCGACGCGGGACACCGACACCGAGGTGCTGAACCTCGCCCTGGAGCTGGTCTCGCACTGCCGTGCGGTGCCGGTCGTGATGGACGCCGACGGCCACGACCGGGCCGTCGCGCTCGTCTCGCACATGCCCCACCTGGTCTCCAGCCTGGTCGCGGCGCGCCTGGAGGACGCCGAGGAGGCGGCCGTACGGCTGTGCGGGCAGGGCATCCGGGACGTGACCCGGATCGCCGCCTCCGACCCCCGGATGTGGATCGACATCCTGTCCGCGAACCCCGGTCCGGTCGCCGACCTGCTCTCCGAGGTCGCCGCAGACCTCGACGAGACCGTACAGGCCCTGCGCGCCTTGCAGTCCTCCGACGAGGCCAAGCGGCGCGAGGGCGTCGACGGGATCCAGGACGTGCTGCGCCGGGGCAACGCGGGCCAGGTCCGGGTGCCCGGCAAGCACGGCAACGCGCCGCGGGCGTACGAGACCGTCTCCGTCCTCATCAGCGACCAGCCGGGCCAGCTGGCCCGCATCTTCGCGGACGCGGGCATGGCGGGCGTCAACATCGAGGACGTCCGCATCGAGCACGCCACGGGGCAGCAGGCGGGTCTGGTCCAGCTGATGGTGGAGCAGAAGGCGGCCCCGGTGCTCAGCGCGGCGCTGCGGGAGCGGGGCTGGACGATCCGCCAGTAGCGCGAGGGGAAGGCCAGTCATACCAGGTCCGGCGAGCCAGTAACCTTGTGCGGGGCGCCCGTGCGTCCCGCACGCACCCACCACCCCGCACCAGGAAGGTGTCCTCACCGTGGAAAACGGCGCCGCCCGGACCGCCCCGGCAGTGATTGTCGCCATCGACGGCCCCTCCGGCACGGGCAAGTCGAGCACCTCGAAGGCCGTGGCCGCGCACCTCGGGCTGAGCTACCTGGACACCGGCGCCCAGTACCGGGCGATCACGTGGTGGATGGCGAACAACAACATCGACATAACGGACCCGACGGCGATCGCGGCGGTGGTGGGCAAGCCGGAGATCGTCTCGGGCACCGACCCCTCGGCGCCCACCATCACGGTGGACGGCGTGGACGTGTCCGGCCCGATCCGCAGTCAGGAGGTCACCTCCAAGGTCAGCGCGGTCAGCGCGGTGCCCGAGGTGCGGGCCCGGATCACCGAGCTGCAGCGTTCCCTCGCCGCGTCGGCGGAGGCGGGCATCGTCGTGGAGGGCCGCGACATCGGGACCACCGTACTGCCCGACGCCGACCTGAAGGTCTTCCTCACCGCCTCTCCCGAGGCGCGTGCCGCCCGCCGCAGCGGTGAGCTCAAGGGCGCCGACATCCACACCACCCGCGAGGCGCTGATCAAGCGGGACGCGGCCGACTCCAATCGCACGACGTCTCCGCTCGCCAAGTCGGACGACGCGGTCGAGGTGGACACCACCGACCTCACGCTCCAGCAGGTCATCGAGTGCGTCATCACCCTCGTCGAGGAGAAGCGGGCGGCGAAGTGAGCGAGGCTCCCTCCGAGCGGGGCGTCGAAGTCGGGCGGCGCTTGGGCGTCCCCGTGATGTACGGGCTGTTCACACCGCGCGTCCTGGGCGCCTGGAAGGTTCCGGCGTCCGGTCCGGCGATCCTCGCGGTCAACCACTCCCACAACATCGACGGGCCGATGGTCATGGGTGTGGCGCCCAGGCCGACACACTTCCTGATCAAGAAGGAGGCGTTCATCGGCCCGCTCGGTGCCTTCCTGACCGGGATCGGCCAGCTCGAGGTGGACCGCACGACTACCGACCGCACGGCGATCACCCGGGCACTGGGCGTGCTGGAGAACGGGGGAGTTCTGGGCATCTTCCCCGAGGGCACCCGGGGCGAGGGCGACTTCGCCTCGCTGCGTGCCGGGCTCGCCTACTTCGCGGTCCGCGGCGGAGCGCCGATCGTGCCGGTCGCGGTGCTGGGAAGCGCCGAGCGGCGCGGACGGTTGATAAAGGCGCTGCCTCCGCTGCGCAGCCGCATCGACGTCGTCTTCGGCGACCCGTTCGAGGCGGGCGACGGCACCGGGCGGCGCACGCGCAGGGCGCTGGACGAGGCGACCGTGCGCATCCAGAAGCAGCTCACCGAGCACCTGGAAAACGCCAGGCGCCTCACCGGGCGCTAGGCGACACTCGAGTAGTGGATCACCGCGTGCGGTGCTCCACCGATCACCACGATGAACGAGGTACGGACTTCATGAACGACCAGATCCAGCCCGACGGCTCGGCCGAGCACGAGTACGAGCACGGGGCGCTCGGCGACGCCGAGTACGCGGAGTTCATGGAGCTCGCCGCGGAAGAGGGCTTCGACCTCGAGGACGTCGAAGGCGCCATCGAGGAGGCAGGACACGGCCCGCTCCCCGTGCTCGCCGTCGTCGGCCGTCCCAATGTCGGCAAGTCGACCCTCGTGAACCGGATCATCGGCCGCCGTGAGGCGGTCGTCGAGGACAAGCCCGGCGTCACCCGCGACCGCGTCACCTACGAGGCCGAGTGGGCGGGCCGCCGCTTCAAGGTCGTCGACACCGGCGGCTGGGAGCAGGACGTCCTCGGTATCGACGCCTCGGTGGCCGCCCAGGCCGAGTACGCGATCGAGGCGGCCGACGCGGTCGTGTTCGTCGTCGACGCCAAGGTCGGCGCGACCGACACCGACGAGGCGGTCGTCCGGCTGCTGCGCAAGGCCGGTAAGCCCGTGGTGCTCGCCGCCAACAAGGTCGACGGCCCGAGCGGCGAGGCCGACGCGGCATACCTGTGGAACCTCGGCCTCGGTGAGCCCCACCCGGTCTCGGCCCTCCACGGCCGCGGCACCGGCGACATGCTGGACGCCGTCCTGGAGGCGCTGCCCGAGGCGCCCGCCCAGACCTTCGGCACCGCGATCGGCGGACCGCGCCGCATCGCCCTCATCGGCCGTCCGAACGTCGGCAAGTCCTCGCTGCTGAACAAGGTCGCGGGCGAGGAGCGCGTCGTCGTCAACGAACTCGCCGGCACCACCCGTGACCCGGTCGACGAGCTGATCGAACTCGGCGGCAGGACCTGGAAGTTCGTCGACACGGCGGGCATCCGCAAGCGCGTCCACCTTCAGCAGGGCGCGGACTACTACGCCTCGCTGCGCACCGCGGCCGCGGTCGAGAAGGCCGAGGTCGCCGTCGTCCTGATCGACGCCTCCGAGAGCATCTCGGTCCAGGACCAGCGCATCGTCACCATGGCGGTGGAGGCGGGCCGTGCGCTCGTCCTCGCCTACAACAAGTGGGACACGCTCGACGAGGAGCGCCGCTACTACCTGGAGCGTGAGATCGAGACGGAGCTCGGACAGGTCGCCTGGGCGCCGCGGGTGAACGTCTCGGCACGCACCGGACGGCACATGGAGAAGCTGGTCCCGGCGATCGAGACCGCGCTCGAGGGCTGGGAGACCCGGGTGCCGACGGGCCGCCTCAACGCCTTCCTCGGCGAGCTGGTCTCCGCGCACCCGCATCCCGTCCGCGGCGGCAAGCAGCCGCGCATCCTCTTCGGCACCCAGGCGGGCACCAAGCCTCCCCGGTTCGTCCTCTTCGCCTCCGGCTTCATCGAGGCGGGCTACCGCAGGTTCATCGAGCGGCGGTTGCGTGAGGAGTTCGGCTTCGAAGGTGCGCCGATCCATCTCTCGGTGCGCGTGCGTGAGAAGCGCGGCAAGAAGAAGTGAGGCGAGGGACATCGCGACACGGGTGAGGGGCGGCCCCGACGGGACCGCCCCTCACCCCTGTCCGGCTCAGAGCCCCCTGCGTGGAGCGGGCGGCAACGCAGGGACGTGGTGCATTCCCCTGGCGTGCCGCGCCACCTGCTGCCAGACGTCGCTCGCCGCGGGCGAGTGGCCGTGCTGGGCGGCCAGGTGACCGGTCGCGTGCTGAGGGGCTCCATGGCGTGAGGCATACGTCCCGGTGCCGTACGAGCCTGTGCTCTGCGGGGAGTTGGAGAAGGCGGTGAAGGCCATGTCCTCCTCGCCGCTGCGGTCGCCGGGGAAGGCCCGGAAGGACCTGACGTACTCGTCGTAGAGCGCGTCGTAGATCGGCGTGGCCGATGAGCCACCGGTGGAGTCCTGGTCCGCTCGCCCGGAGGGGGCCGGCTGATAGGACTGGCGGCGGGGGACGTCATATGCGTGCACGTAGGTGCCAACGACCCCGTCGCCCAAGGGATGCGGTCGATTGGTCCGCTTCAGGAGACACCGCGCGCGGCCGGAGGCGCGGTGCGTCCGGGCGCGGCGAAACGCGGGTTCGGCCCGGGTCCACCCGCGCCTTGTGCGCGGCCTGCAGGGCCTTGACGGGGGCGCGGGGAACTGCGGCCGACCGCAGCCCACCCGCGCCCCGCTCCGGGCCCGCTCCGAGGCTCAGGTCCCCGCCAGAGGCACGGCCGCGGCGACGAGCTTGCCGTTCGCCGCGGCCTTGTCCAGCGCGTCGCGCAGCAGATCCTCCCGCGGCTGCCGGCCGATCGAGCCGACCGGCGCCGCGAACATCAGCACCTGCTGGTGCTTGTTGGCGGCTGCTCGCCACCCCTCAGTGACCTGGAGCGGCTGGTGCGCCTGCCACCAGGCGACCTGCTGACCGCCGTTCGTACCGGGCTGCAGCACGGCGTGCAGCTGGCCCATGGCGAGCAGCACCGACCAGCCGTGCAGCACGGGCGGCACCGACTCGATGACGGTCAGCGGCATGAAGCCCTGCTCGATGAGGAGGGGCAGGAAGTCGTCGCCGTCGCCCGTCGAGCCCGGGCGCACGATGGGAGCGGTCGGCTCCACGACGAGCGCCGGGTGCAACTCCCCGGCGATCAGGACGAGTCCGCTGGTGACGCCCAGCACGGCCTGCTCGGGGGCGGCCGTGCCGAACCCCTCCTCGGCGGTGATGGAGCGCACGGCGCCCTGCAACTGCTCCTCGGTGACCTGGACGACCTGGGAGGGCAGGCAGGTGGCGTGGGCGAAGGCGAGGACGGCGGTCTCCTCGCCGATGAACAGGACGGTGCTGGTGCGCTCCTGTTCGGAGTCGCCCGGAGTGCGGCAGGAGGTGCAGTCGTAACTGCCCGGGGCGTTGTCTCCGGCGAGCAGCCGGTCGGCTTCTTCGTCGCCGATCTCGGCGCGTACGTCGTCGCTGACGTCGAGCATGCGCGGCACGGGTGGCTCCCTCGGGATGTGGTACCTGGCGGTGCCGGGTGGCTCCCGGCCCATGAGTCCGGGGGTCCCCGGCTCATGAAGATGACAACGGGCGATCTGTGGCCGGAGTCACGCTCGGGAGCGAACGGAATCGAACCATCCGATGCGCTGGGTGAACATGCCTGCGGAATCCGTTACTCCATGTCAACTACCCCGATGTAAAAGGGAGTTGGTTCCGTGAAGTGACTCACAGATCGCGGGAGGGCTCGGTCGACAAATCCGGAAATCAGCGAATGAAGTGGGTGGCCGAAAATCGCTGATACCTCGGGTAACGTCGAACTGGCCTGGAATGACAAGGAGTTGGTTGATATCGGGCGGCCGATCTCCCTACATTCCTCCGCCGTGTGCAACGAGCACCGCCCGGGTTCGTCCACCGGCCGCGCCGCGCAGTCGGCGCGCAGCACCACTTCCGGTGGACGGGGCGGCGCGCGACGACCGCGTTCCATGCGTGGCCGGCGCGTCCCGCCTTGGGGGATCCCGGGTATGTGGAGAGGGAATTACATGTCTGCATGTGCCGATGACACCCGTAAGGCCCGCACAACCCGTACGACGGCGGTCCTGGCCGGAGCGGCACTGCTCGCCCCGCTGGCACTGCTGGCCACGACCGGCAACGCCGCCGCGGCCGACGGCGGGGTGTGGGACCGCATCGCCCAGTGCGAGAGCGGCGGGAACTGGCACATAAACACCGGCAACGGCTACTACGGAGGACTTCAGTTCTCCGCCGGCACCTGGCGCGCGTACGGCGGCACGACCCACGCACCGACCGCCGACCAGGCCTCGAGGGAGGCACAGATCGCCGTGGCCACGAAGGTGCAGCACGCGCAGGGATGGGGCGCATGGCCCGTCTGCTCGGCGCGTGCCGGAGCCTACGGAAGTGCGCCCGGCACCGTCGGCCACCAGGCGGCCACGAGGTCGTCGTCGGGTTCCGCGACCACCGAGTCGGCTCCGTCGAAGCAGCCGGCGAAGGCACCGGAGCGCTCGACGGGACACACGGGTCGTGGCTCGTCCCGTGGTGACTACACCGTCCGCAGCGGCGACACCCTGAGCGGTATCGCCGAGCGGCACGGGACCACCTGGGAGCGGCTCTACGCGCGCAACAGGGCGGTCATCGGCGGTGATCCCGACCTGATCGTGCCCGGGCAGCGGCTCGAACTCTGACCGTGCCCGCCCGTCGGGCCCCGGCGTCGCGACGCCGGGGCCCGACGGCGTTTCCGGCCGGCCGTCGGCCCGTGGCCCCAGGGCGGGCCCGCCGACCAGCACCATGCGCGTGTACGGGCAGGGCACGGGGTGGCGCGGGCCTGCGCTGCTCGCCGGCGGAGAGCGCCCCGGAGCGGCGGGGGAGCAACCGGTCGTCGACGGGGCCCGGAGGGCCCCGACGACGCGCAGGAGCCGCCTCTCCGTGGCACGCTGGGAGGACGCGAAGGGCTGGAGTCGACCAGGGAGACCTGAACACCATCTGCTTCGACGTACCGCAGCCGGCCTGCGAACCCTGGTGCGTCTCGCGGCCGAGGATCGTCTCCGTCTTCCGCCATCGCGACGAGCCCGTCTTCGCACCCGACCCGCGCATCCGGCTGCGGTCCCTGGTCGACCTGCGGGCCGACGGCCCCGACCGAGGTCACGGCGAGCTGGGGAAGCCCGCGCGGATCTTTCCGTGCGCGGAGGGCCGCTACCGGCAGTGCAGCGCCGTGGGCCCACCGGGCTGACCGCGGACAGTCACTGTCCGCAAGGGCTGGCAGACTCGGGACCATGCTGGAGACCTCGGCACGACTGCTGCGCCTGCTGTCCCTGCTCCAGGCCCACCGCGAATGGTCCGGAGCCGACCTCGCCGAGCGCCTCGGAGTCAGTCCGCGCACCGTGCGCCGGGACGTGGACCGGCTGCGCGAGCTCGGCTATCCCGTCAACGCCAGTCCGGGCACCGGCGGCGGATACCAGCTCGGTGCGGGGGCCGAACTGCCGCCGCTGCTTCTGGACGACGACGAGGCGGTCGCCGTGGCGGTCGGCCTGCGCACCGCCGCCGGGCAGGGCATCGAGGGGATCGGCGAGACCTCCGTCCGCGCCCTGGCCAAACTCGAACAGGTCCTGCCGGGCCGGCTGCGCCGCCGGGTGGGCGCCCTCAACGCGTTCACCGTGCCGATGCTGCACCGCCGGTCGTCCGCCGTCGACCCGTCCGTCCTCACCGAACTCGCCCATGTGTGCCGCGACGCGGAGCGGCTGCGCTTCGAGTACCGGGACCACGATGGCGCCCCGACCCGCCGTACGGTCGAGCCGCATCGCCTGGTGTGCACCGAGCGTCGCTGGTATCTGGTCGCCTGGGACGTCGACCGCGACGACTGGCGCACGTTCCGCGTCGACCGCATCACCCCGAAGCCGCCGCACGGACCGCGTTTCGCTCCGCGGACGCCACCGGCCGAGGACCTGGCCGCGTATGTGTCGAAGGGCGTCTCCACCGGTGCGTACGCCGCGCAGGCCGTCGTACGGCTGCTGGTGCCCCTGCACGAAGCGGCCGAGCGGATCTCGCCGTCGGCGGGGACCCTGGAGGCGGAGACCGACGGCAGTTGCCTGCTGCGCACCGGGGCTGCCAACCTCGACGTGATGGTGATTCACGTGATGATGATCGGCTTCGAGTTCGAGGTGCTGGAGCCCGCCGAACTGACCGAGAAGATGACGACGGCGCGGGACCGGTTGTCCCGGGCGCTCGAGCGGGGCTCGCGGCGAGCCGGTGGGCCGGAGCCGGCCAGCTCGCGCGGCTAGGGGATTCTGTGCCGGACCCGTGTATTTCTTATGCACAGTCGGGTGTCATGCTCGTCTTGAAATCGGAATGGAATGAGTCGGCAGGTGGACTGCGCACTGCCTATCGGTGGGTTATTCGAAGGCCTTCCGGTGACGGGCGAACCGACTCCGAATTGCGTTCGAGGGGGTGCCGACCGAACGCGGAACGCCCCCGTACCTGTGACGGTGTCGAGGCCGAAACGCGTGTCGTGATTCTGTGACAGAAGCGTGACCGGAGAGGGATACGTGACATGAGTGGCGGCTCTGGACTTCCACGGCGGGGGACCGCGGCCTAACGTGGCGGCATGGCACCTATTCCCACCCCCGGAGCCGAACCCGACGACTCTCCGAAGGCGTATGTCGGCCTGGCGGCCGACCGGGCCGAGCGGCTCGCCCACGAGCGTGGCTGGAGCACGGTCCGCTCCCTTCCACCGGGTGCGATCATCACCATGGAGTACCGCGTCGGACGGCTGAACTTCGAGGTCGTGGACGGCAGGGTCAGACGCTGCTGGAAGGGCTGACCGGCGAGGCACGCTCGGTTCGGCACT
>NZ_JAYWVC010000580.1:0-1346 GCF_036281785.1 Streptomyces chiangmaiensis
AGACGGCACGCGCACCTCCAAGCTTGGCCGTACCAAACCGGGCTGGTTTCAACCCGGCTGGTGTTTCTGTAACCATCCGGTCGACCACGTCGTCACGGCCCTGCTGACCGCCGCTGTCATGGATGTGGTCGGTGGCGTCGTCAAGGTCGAACTAAGGGAAGGGGCCCTGACCCCGGGCTTTGGACACGGGGTTATGCGGCTTCGGGAAGTGTAGTTGTTGAGGGTGCGAAGAGCGCGGCATGGCGGGCATGGACGAAGCGTCGCCGACGCTGCCTCGCCTGCGAGCCGCTTGCACCCGCCTGTTCGGCTGAGCGGCGATGCGCCAGTTGAGGACCTCGGCGGGGCGGTCGGCGCTGTCGAGTTCTCGCTGCGTGCCGACCGTCGCCAGGAGGTACCGGGAGTTGTGGCCGGCGCCCTCGGCGCGGGCGAGGGTCGTTGTCAGGGCGGCCCACGCGGGGTCGGTAAGGATGCGGTCGGCATGGTCGGACAGGACTGCGCGGAGGTCCTGCTCGAAACGGCTGGCGGTGGTGACGCGTGGCGCGCGGCGGATGAGGCCCGCCAAGACCGGCTCGGCGGCCTGCTGGTAGCCCGTCTGAACGTGGCGGAGGGTCTCCCTGGCTGCTGCCGCCTGCTGCTCGTGGCCGCGCTGCTCGTGCCACTTGGCGGCGGCGCGGGCCAAGTGCAAGACCGCGAAGAGCACGGCTACGGCGAGGCCGCCCGGTTCGCTGGAGGCGTAGGCGAGTTCCCTGGCGGCCTGTCGCAGCGCGGTGGCGGCCTGGTGATCGGCTCGGGTCCTGGAGCGGCGGGCTCGGTCGAACGCCTTGGCTACCGCCTCCAATTCGTGCCTGTGCCGGCCGGGGGTGACGCGTGCCATGTTTTGCAGGGTGTCCCCGAAGGCATCCAGGTGGCCTTGGGCCGCGGCGTCGTCGTCCGAGCCGAGGATGACGCTCGCCGTGTTGAGGGCGTTCTCGACGCGCCACCATGCCGTGTTGGGGTCCACCACGGGCTCCGGGCGTTCGGCCACTTCCTGGGTGGCGAGCCGCTCGCGCAGGCGGTTTACGGAGAGGTCGGGGGCGAGTTTGGCGCCCAAGTCGCCACCGGCATGAGCGAGGACGAGTCCGCGTGCGTCCAGATCCTGGCCCGCCCCGCCACCGGCCGCGCGCTGCGCCAAGCCCGCCGCCAGGCACGTCGCCTCAAGGCGGGCCAGACACCGGCTCGGCTGCTCGCCCTGGCCGCACTCCTCCTGCACCGCGCCCAGCCGACCGCCACCGGCAAGCAGGACCCCGAACACGGCACGGCCGTACGTCAGTCAGCGACCAAACTCTCCGGGGCCACAGTGGCAGTGC
>NZ_JAYWVC010000581.1:0-1340 GCF_036281785.1 Streptomyces chiangmaiensis
TGAACCGCCCCGGGTTCGGTAGAGATCTCAGATTGTGGTTGTGACCTGGGGTTTCGTGAGTTCCGTGTAGTAGTTAGCTTCGTACTCGACGGGCGGGATATGGCCTATTTCACCGTGGAGTCGGCGGTGGTTGTACCAGTCGACCCATTCGGCGGTGGCCAGCTCGACCTGGGCGAGCGTCTTCCAGGGCCGCTGGGGTTTGATCAACTCGGTTTTGTACAGGCCGATCGCCGATTCCATCAGGGCGTTGACGTTAGGCGTCGCCGACCGAGCCGATGGACGCGGCTATGCCGGCGGCGTCCAGATGCTCGGCGAGCCTGAACGACGTGTACTGCGATCCGGCATCCGAGTGGTGAATCAACTCGCCTGGCTTTATGGGTTGTTGGTCGCGGTCGCGTTGCCAGATCGCCATCTCCAGGGCGTCCAGGACGAAGACGGTCTCCTTGACGGTGGCCGCCGACCAGCCCACGATCCGGCGGGAGAAGGTGTCCACGACGAACGCGACGTAGACGGTGGCCGACCATGTCTTCACGTGAGTGAAGTCCGCCACCCAGCACCGGTTGGGGGCCGCGACGAAGTCGCGGTCGAGACGGTCGGGAGCTCGCTCGACCTGCCCGCCGGGAAGCGTGGTGATCACACGCTTGCCGCGGACCGCCCCCTGGATGCCCATCTCACGCATCAGGCGTTCGACGGTGCACCGGGCCACGACGTGTCCCTGCCGGTTCAGCTCACGCCAGATCTTCCTTGCCCCGTAGACACGGTAGTTGGCGGAATGGACTGGCTGATCAGCTCCTTGAGCTGAGCGTCCCGCACCGAACGTGCGGACGGGGTGGCCAGTCGTTTCTTGTGGGCGTAGTAGGTGGAAGGGGCGATCTTGCAGTCGTGCTCGGTGAGCGTCCTGCAGATCGGCTCGACACCGCCGAAGCGGTCCCGGTGCTCGTCGATGAACGCTACGAGCGCGTGTGTGGCCGGTCGAGCTCGGCCGCGAAGAAACTCGCCGCTGCCTTCAGGATCTCGTTGGCCCGCTTCAGCTCGGCGTTCTCCTTCTTCAACGCTTTGACCTGGGCGGACTCCTCCGTCGTCGTCCCCGGACGCGTCCCCGCATCGATCTCGTGCTGCTTCACCCAGTTCCGCAGCGTCTCCCGCGAGCCGATGCCGAGCGTGTCGGCCACCGCCTGCAAGGCGGCCGTCTCGTTCGGGTAGTCGCCGCGGACCTCGGCGACCATGCGCACCGCACGACGGCGCAGCTCAAGCGGGTAACGGGAGGGTCGTGCCATGACTCGATCCTTTCATAAAATCGAGTCTCCATTCGAACCGGGGCGGTTCACCCGGCAGCCGAG
>NZ_JAYWVC010000582.1:0-1340 GCF_036281785.1 Streptomyces chiangmaiensis
TCGCGTTGGTGGTGCCGGAGTCGCCGCAGCGCGCCGAGGGACGCGTCGACGTTGTCGGCACCATCGGGCTCACCGTAGGACTGATCGTCCTGCTCCTGCCGATCGTCAACGGCGGGCAGTGGGGCTGGGGCAGTACCCGCACGCTCGGCTTCGGCGCGGCGGCGATCGTTGTCCTGCTCGCCTGGGCCCGCCATCAGTTGCGTGTCGACTCCCCCCTTGTCGACCTGCGACTCTCTGCCCGTCGCCCAGTGCTCATGGCGAACCTCGCCACTGTCGCCACAGGGTTCGCAATCTTCGCCATGTTCTTCGCATTTCCCCAGATCCTGCAGGCGCCGACCGCCACCGGCTACGGATTCGGTCAGAGCCTGGTGCGTTCGGGGCTCGTCGTCGCCACGAACGGGGTGGTGGCGCTGCTGCTGACCCCGGTCGCGGCACGACTGATCACACGGTACGGGCCTCGGCCGGCCATGATGCTGGGAGCAGTCGTCATCGCCGCCGGCTACATCTTCGTCGCACTGCGGACGGACAGCATCACCGACATCGTCATCGCGTCGGGCATCATCGGGGCCGGCGCCGGCATCTCGACCGCGGCCACGGCACAACTGATCACCGATGCGGTTCCCGCGACCGACACGGCCTCGGCCAACGGAGTGAACACCCTGATGCGCCAGGTTGGCATCGCCACCTCCACGGCGGTCCTGACCGTGGTCCTGGCACACACCACGATCAGTCTCGGCTCGGCAACGCTGCCCTCGGAGGAGGGATTCCGGACCACGTTCATCGTCGGGGCTGCGGCGGCAATCGTGGGTCTGCTCCTCACAGCGCTCATCCCGACCCGTACACCGGTGTCCGGCGGGTCGGCAGAGCAATACTCAAAGCCTGCCGACGCCCCTGCCGGGGACGCGATCCCCCAGCGATAGCTGGGAAGGCTACCGGGTAAGTAGCCGTCGTCTTTCCGATCTTGAGAGATGCGCGTCGAGCGGGAGCCCCGATCGAGTGATCGCGGGACGCCTGGCGCATACGAGTGGGGCCTCCTGAACGGCTTGGTGGTGTCGAATCACCGAGCGGCAACAGGAGGCCCCGGTGCCGCCGTCTTCCGGTGCCGATGGTCAGGCAATCCGGTTCGGCCGCCCTGGAGTGCGACTGTCCGGCTCACCGGTTCGGAAGCGCCGCGGACAGCGGGTGCCGTGGGCGCCGTCACCCGACGGACACGACGGACGCGGAGTGAGCGGCCATCCAGCCGCAGTTACCGGTGCCGGGGTAGATGCGCGGTTGGGGAGGTCAGCTGGACTCTCCTCTCCCATCCGCCACGGCATCCAACATGCACTCGACTGGTCCTT
>NZ_JAYWVC010000583.1:0-1334 GCF_036281785.1 Streptomyces chiangmaiensis
TACCCGGGAGGCCTGCTCGCGGTACACAGTCACCTCACGCCGTGCCACGGGCGCCGGGCGCATGCCGAGCATCGGCGCGACCTCGGCCCACGCCGCGCCGAGGGACGCGGACACCTGCAGGCCGCCTGTCTCGGTTTGCAGGGGTACGGCCAGACACAGAGTGCGGCGGTGCATCTCCTGGGCATCCAGCAGATCCAGGGTGGCCTCGACGTTCTCCACCCACGGGTGCCGGCCCGCATCGGGTGCCTGCTCCACGGGCTCGATGCCCTCGATCATGCGCAGGGCGACCTCACCCGGGTCGACCTGCGCGCACAGACCGAACAGCCGCGGAGCACCGGACAGCGACCGCACCAAATGTGTGATCTTGGCGAGCTGTTCGTCGCGGACGGCGGCGGGCACGTAGGTGCCCTGGACGGTCTCCTCGCGACGTCCCTGCGCGTCCGGGCCCGGGTGAAGGCGGTAGAGGGCCCACACGCTGCCCTGCGTCGACCACACCAGGTGCCCGGCGATGTGACGGATCGGAACCCTCACCGCGCCTCCCCTTGCTGGGCGAGCGCGAGCAGCTGCTGCACACCCGACACGGGCCCCGCGGCCGCCGCGGGAGCAACTGGCTGCGTGCGGCGGGGTGCGGACGAGGGGTTTGCCGCCGGGCCCGGGTGCGGCGCCGGGGATGGTACGACCTGCCAGGTGGGGCCGGGCGTGGGCGCGCCCTCGATGGTGAAGCTGACGAACAGGGTTCGGGGCGCTCGGTCGCGGGCGGCTCGCCCGCCGATCCGACCTCCGCGGGGCTGCCAACTGAGGAGCACCCAGCCCAGCGCGGCCTGCATCGGGGCCCGGCCCCGGATCTTCGGCCGGCGCACCGCCCAGATCGCCAGCAGCCACGCGACGATGGGGATCGGCCCCATCCACGACCACCAGCCGATCGTCTTGACCAGGAGGAAGCCGCCGCCGACCGCGACCGCGATCTGTGCGGGCGTGTAGGGGCCGAGGGGGATCTTCCAGTCGGCGACCTTGCCCAGCACCCAGGGGTGTCGGCGGGCGGCGGTGTAGAAGCGGCCCACCCGCGCCGGAGCCGCGGTCACAGCAAGCCTCCGACGCCCGGCGAGTGGTCAGGAGAAGCCGGGAGGTTGGACTGGACGACGCCCGGCGTGGCAGGTGCGCCCTTGGCCGGGTTCTTCACCTCGTCCTCGAACATGTTCGCGAGGCTCTCGCGGGAGTTGTACAGCCCGAGCGCGATGATCACCAGCAGCAGGGCGCCGATCCCCGCCTTGAGGCTGAACCGCTGAACCATGATCACGACGACGAGGACGACGAGACCGGCCTTCAGACCGTTG
>NZ_JAYWVC010000584.1:0-1329 GCF_036281785.1 Streptomyces chiangmaiensis
CGGTCACGCGGCGGAGCCGCATGTCGTCCGGGTCGCCCGGTTTCCCCGGCGGCGACGCCAACATTACACGGTCCACCGGGTGGAACACCAAATCGTTTCCGTCCCGCGGGCAGACGTGCCCGGTCCCGCGGAATCGGGGTCCGACGTCGGCTCCCGTCCGTGTCCACGGCCCCGGAGGTCAGGCCGTGGCGAACGAGTAGAAGCGTTTGAGCGTGCAGTGCTCGTCGAGGAGGCGGCCGTAGATCGGCTCACCCTCCAGTTCCCGGTAGGTCTCGATCGGGTCGCCTTTTATGATCAGCGCCCGTGCGCATTCCTCGCACCAGTACTGGTAGTCGGGGTTGACCGGTTCCATGTCCCGGACGATCGGCGTGCCGCTCCCGCACCAGTCGCACTTCCGCCTGTGTGCACCCATCGATCAGCTCCAGCTGTGGCCGCAGGCCGTGCACACGTAGGAGATTCCGCCGTTGTCGCCGAGGACCTGGGCCACGTGGGACGAGCCACAGGAAGGGCAGTCGAGGAGGGTGGCCTTCCGATGTGGCACCGCCACGGCGAGGAGATCGTGGACCTCCCCGCGGATGCTCGCAGGCATCGCTACTCCCTCCCGTCGGGCCGCGCCCCCTTCCGGCCGCTTGATTCTGCCACGGCCAGGCCAATACGGTCAGCGACGCCTGCGTACCAGTCCGGACACAGCGCCCGGCGTGGCCGTCACGGGCCAGCGCGTACATGCACACGGGGAGCGCGTCCTCAGAGGTATACGCCCCAGGGCCCCGAGTGACTCAAGCCGGTGCCAGAAGATTGGGCCGACGACCGCGACACCGATCAGCTGACCGAGCCGGGTGAGCGTCGACGGCGGTCGCCGACGTCCGCCGCGTCCTCGGGTCGCACGCTGGCGGAAGCCCCGGTGTGGGGCCGAACGAGCGCGAGATCTGCTCCGGGTCCGTCGGAAGGCCGCGTACGGCCACGGGCAGGCGTCCTGAGGGCCGTACGGGGCCCGTCCACACACCGGCCGTGGAGAGCGCTGCGGGGCATGGCCAGGACCACAGCGGTCGGCCCTCCTCCTGGCCGGCGGAAGGGGCGCCGAGCGCCGTCACCCGTGCCTCTGCGGTGACATGACGCGGGATCAGGCCGAGCAGCACCTGCGGGATCGCCACGGCGGACACCGTCCACCGGCATGGTGCGCCGAGCCGTGGCCGAGCCTCGGGGCGATTCCGTCTGGTACGGCGGAAGAAGACGATCCGCCATCGGGCATCGGCGCGAAACGCAGAAAATCCCGCCCCTTGCAGGACGGGATTCTGATCACGATCTCTGACATCTCGAGAGTGTCGATCC
>NZ_JAYWVC010000585.1:0-1320 GCF_036281785.1 Streptomyces chiangmaiensis
AGCCGGCTGCACCTGCACGCGCTCAAGGGCTTCATCCCGCTCGGCGGCAACACCGTCTTCATCCGCACCGACGTGCTGCGGGAGGCGGGCGGCTGGGACGGGAACTGCCTCGCCGAGGACTGCGACCTCGGAGTGCGGCTGTCCAGCAAGGGCAAGCGCGTGGTCGTCGCGTACGACGCCGAGATGGTCACCCGCGAGGAGACACCTGGCACCCTGGTGAGCCTGCTCAAGCAGCGGACCCGATGGAACCAGGGCTTCCTTCAGGTCTACCGTAAGAAGGACTGGAAGCAACTGCCCACCCTGGGGCAGCGGATGCTCGCCCGCTACACCCTCATGACGCCGTTCTTCCAGGCGTTCACCGGGGTGATCATCCCGATCAACATCTGGGTGGCGCTCTTCGTCGACGTCCCGGTCGGCATCACGGTCGTCACCTTCCTGCCCGCGCTGACCGCCACCGTCACCTTCGTCTTCGAGATCGTGGGCCTGCACGACTTCGGCCGTCAGTACGCCCTGCGGGTGCGCCTGGTGCACTACGTCAAGCTCATCGTGGGCGGTCCCTTCTACCAGCTCCTCCTGGCCGGAGCCGCCACCCGTGCGGTGTGGCGCGAGAAGCGCGGCCGCAACGACTGGGAGCTGACCCGCCATGTCGGCGCCCACCTCGCCGAGGCGACCGGAGAGGACGTGCGCCGGTGACCGTCACCAGGTCCACCGCCACTCGACCCACTGCGGCTGTCCCCGCGCCGCGTACCGACGCACACCCCGTCGCGAAGAGCCCCGCTCCACGATTCCGCTTCCGCACCTCTGGCCCGGATCTTCTCCTGTGCGGCGTCCTGTTGACGGTGATCCTGACCGTCCAGGGCTGGAACATCACGCGCTTCCCGACCTTCAGCGACGACGAAGGTACGTACCTCGCGCAGGCCTGGTCGGTCCAGCAGGGCAGGGGGCTGGCCCACTACACGTACTGGTACGACCACCCGCCGGTCGGCTGGATCCAGATCGCGCTCATCACATGGCCGGCCTCGCTGATCGACCAGGACGCCATGACGGTGGTGACGATGCGTTACGCGATGCTGCTGGTAAGCGGGATGAGTGCGGTGCTGCTGTACGTGCTGGCGCGACGGCTTGGCCTGCCGCGCTGGGCGGCCGGGCTCGGCATGGCATTGTTCGGGCTGTCGCCGCTGGCGGTCGTGCTGCAGCGGGAGATCTTCCTCGACAACATCGCGGTGATGTGGATGCTGCTGGCGTTCTGCCTGGCCGCGTCCCCCAGCCACCATCTGTGGCACCACTTCGGGGCCGGGTTGGCCGCCGCCACCAGCGTCC
>NZ_JAYWVC010000586.1:0-1301 GCF_036281785.1 Streptomyces chiangmaiensis
CATCCGCTTCTACGAGCAGGCGGGCCTGCTGCCCGAGCCACCGCGCACATCGGGCGGCTACCGGGACTATCCGCCGCAGGCCGCGCATCGGCTCGCCTTCATCCGCGAGGCGCAGTCCGCCGGGCTCACGCTCGCTGAGATCCGCTCCGTCCTGGCCGTGCGCGATTCCGGCGGGGCGCCCTGCGTCCACGTTGCGGGCCTGATCGAGCAACATCTCGCGGACATCGAGCGCCGCATGGCCGAACTGCGCACCACCCGCACCGCCCTGCGCACCCTGGCCCGACGTGCGGCTGCCACCGACCCCAGCACCTGCACAGAAGAGGACATCTGCCGCATCATCCGTACGCCGATGCCAAGTGACAACAAGGGATTGTCGCCGCGGGCGTGACAATCTACCGTTGTCAACATGAGCCAGGAGCCCACGGTGGACCGGATCATCCAAGCGGCCCACGCCGGAGCGAGAAGTGACGACCCGCTCGACCTGCTCGACGCCGTCCTGGCCCTGACCAGTGACGTGTCCGCTCGGGCCGATGCGACCGTCGACCAGGTCGTACGGCAGGCTCGCGAAGCCGGGTACTCCTGGACCGTGATCGGCGAACGCCTCGGCGTCTCGCGCCAGGCCGCCCGTCAGCGGTACGCCGACCGCGTCGCCCAGACAGCCACGACCGTAGGACTGATCCGCGGCCGCGATCTGGAGGCCGGTCTGGCCGCCGCGCTGGCCGCAGCCGAGGCCGAGCGTCTGGCCGAGGCGGGTACGGAGCACATGCTCCTGGGCCTGCTCACCGAAGGCGTGGCCGCCGCCACCCTGGAACAGCTCGGCGTCGACCGAGACAAGATCCGAGAGGCCGCCCACCGCCTGTTCGACTACCCGGCCGAACCCGCCCATCAGGGTCAGCCCGTGTTCTCCGCCGAGGCGCAGGCGGCCCTGGCCGGCGCCGAGCAGCTCGCCACCGAGCGCACCCCGGCCTGCGCCCCGGTCGCCGTCACCACACCACAGCTGCTCGCTGTCATCGCCACCAACCCCGGTTCCCGGGCCCGCCGTGTCCTCAACGACCTCGGAGTGGACGTGGCCGACATCAAGCGTCTGCTGCACTGCTACATCAGCGTCCCGCGTACTCCCTTCGGCCGCCGCTCCCGCCGCGGACGCACCGGCAAGAAGCAGCTCGACCGCTGCTCCTTCTGCGGGCACCCCCGCGGTGAAGACCGCCGTCTGGTCGCCGGTCCCGACGTGTGGATCTGCGCCGAGTGCGTCACTCTGTGCAGCGAAGTCCTCGCCCGGCCCATGGACGGCGGCCGCGTTC
>NZ_JAYWVC010000587.1:0-1297 GCF_036281785.1 Streptomyces chiangmaiensis
GGGTCGGTGCGGCGCTCGTACCAGTCGGTGCCGAGGTCGCGATAGCGGGCGTCCGGGTCGGCGATCAGATGCCAGACCATCTCGAGGAGGTTGCGGGCCAGTGCGGCCTGGGCCTTCTTCTTGGGCTTGCGTTTGACCAGGCGCCGGTAGCGGGCACCGAGGAAGCTCTGGCTCTTGCCCGCGCTGACGGCGGCCTGCCCGAGGGCGCGTCGCAGCCAGGGGTTGCCGTGTCCGGTGCTGCCGGAGGTGTTCTTCGCCCCGGACTGCAGGGTGCGCGGAGTCAGCTTGGCCCAGGAAGCCAGGTGTCCGGGGGTGGGGAAGACACTCATGTCGAAACCGGTCTCCGCCAGGATGTTCTGCGCGGTGACGCGTCCGACGCCCGGGATCTCGGCCAGCCGTTCCAGCAGCGGCATCCGCAGGCCGTTGCCGGGATCGGGGCCGGCGGGGTCCAGTTCCCGGACGGCCGTCTCGATGTGCACGCCCAGGTCGGCGATCTGGGCGTCCAGACGGTCGATGTCCTCCAGGTAGAGGCGGATCAGGTAGCCGTGGTGGGTGTCGAACCGGCCCCGTAACGCCTCGGTGAGATCGTCACGCTTGGCCCGCATGGCGCCGCGGGCCAGGTCGGCCAAGGCCCTGGGGCTGCGTTCCCCAGCGATCATTGCTTCGAGCATCGCCCGTCCAGAGGCACCGAAGATGTCGCTGACCACGGTGGACAGCTTGATCTGGGCGTCTTCCAGGACCTTCTCAACACGTTCCTTGTAGGCCGTGCGGTCGGCGGTGAGCACGGCGCGGGCGCGGGTGAGGTCCCGCAGCCGACGCACCGCAGCGGGCGGTACGAAGGAGCGCCGGAGCATGCCGCGTTCGGCGAGCTTGGCCAACCAGACGGCGTCCAGCTTGTCGGTCTTGGGTCGGCCCGGGACGTTCTTGACGTCGCGGGCGTTGACCAGCCAGCACGCAAGGCCCCGGTCCTCGAGCAGGTAGTAGAAGGGGCGCCAGTAGTCCGAGGTGGACTCCATGACGACCAGTTCGACGCCCTGGCAGATCAGGTGGTCGGCCAGCTCCAGGATCGCCGCGGTCGTCGCACCAACCTTCTGGATCTCCTGGCGCTTACGGCTTCCGCCGCCAGGTACCCGTGTGCAGACCATCGCCGACGCCTTGGCGATGTCCAGCGCGGCGACCCGCGCGACCAGTTCATCACCCACCTCCAGCTCGGACACCTCGATCTGACCACCCATCACCGCACTCCCTCCCGTGTCCGTCACCCCGACGGGGTGCTGTCGGCAGGTGCCGCCCGGGG
>NZ_JAYWVC010000588.1:0-1293 GCF_036281785.1 Streptomyces chiangmaiensis
GCGATGATAACGCCCACTCAGAGGCCCTGATACACACTAGAGTTGACTCAATCCTGAGCAGTTCGCGACCCCTGGAGCTGGCCGGTGCTCGGCGCCCCGTGCCGTTCTACTTCCACTCCTCGCCCTACGGGAAGGAGGGCTGCGGGGAACCGGGCGGCTGTGCGCGAGAGATCATCGCTCTGGGCACGCCGCTACTGTGATGGTCCGCGTGTTGCGCCCTCGTCTATCTGCTCTACCGATGGGCGTTGCGGCGGGACTGGCGCGCCGGCGCGATCCTGGGTCCGGTGGCAGCCGGCTGGCTGCCGTGGTTCCTGTACCAGGATCGCACCGTCTTCTCCTTCTACGCGATCGTCTTCCTGCCCTTCCTGTGCCTCGCCGTGACGATGGCGGCCGGAGCCCTCCTCGGGCCGCCAGGAGCCAGTGGGCGACGCCGGTTGTGGGGCATGGCGGGCGTCGGCACGCTCACGCTGCTGATTGTGTGGAACTTCATCTACTTCTTCCCGATCTACTCGGGAAGCATGATCCCGACCGACTCCTGGCGTGATCACATGTGGCTGGACACCTGGATCTGACCAGCGACGGTGAGCCGGTGCTGCCGCAAGGACGGACTGGTCGTCCGGCCTGTCGCCTGGCGGCGATCGCCGACCGCGGTCACGACCACGACATCTGCGGAACCAGGTGCGTGATCGTGGACTTCTGCGCGTCTTCGCTCGCCGCGGCACACCGCACGGCAGTGGACCAGGGCCCTTCTGTCGGGTCGTGGAGCGCAGGTTCGCCCGGCTGCGCGGCTCTCGCCGCCTCAGGGTCCGCCCGGAACGCGGAGCCGATATCCACGAAGGCTGCCTGCTGTTTGATGACCCCACGTCAGAGGCGTTCATTGGGTCGGCAGCTCTGAACCTCGCGCTCTTTCGAGGCGCAGGCCGCGACATTCCGCGACGACGACTCTCGCTGCACATCAGTCCTTCTTAGCCAGATCATCACCTTGATTCTCGTCGTTTACCAAGGCTTCGCATCATCGACATGCCCCCCAGCATGTGTCCTTGTTGCCAGCGGGAGTTGAGCATGAGTCACGGTCACCACCACCATCACCACCACGGAAGCGATGACGCCTCCTCGCTGCCGCCGGCGCTCGATATGTCGGTTCCCGACGAGGAATTGACGCCGAGTCAGTTTTCGCGGCGCTCCATGCTGCGCCGCACTGGTCTGCTCGGCGCGGGGCTGGCCGCGGGAAGCGTCCTCGTGAGTGCGGGGCAGGCCGCGGCGACGCCCGCATCGACGGTCTCGCGAGGCGGG
>NZ_JAYWVC010000589.1:0-1279 GCF_036281785.1 Streptomyces chiangmaiensis
CAGCCGCCAGGTGCGGCGTCAACACAAGCCGTTTGCCGACTGGCTTTGTACCCGAGTCACGTCGTCGTTTCGACACGACCCGGGAGTCGCACGGTCGTGCGGGGAGGCGATGTACACGAAGTCGTGAACATCCGAGAGGCGCCGGCGTCCTCGGTGCTGCCTGAACTGCTGTTGAAACGCTGCTCCATGCCGAGTACGAAGCCAGCCGACGTTGCTTTCTGACGCGGTGTTGTCGACACTGCCGAGACGCTACACTCCGCGCCATGGGCGACGGGGGTTATCAGGGGCCTGACCCTTGGGAGATCGAACGAGCGGTTGAGCGTGGCTACCGGAGAGCGCAAGGTGAGTACGTTCCCCCTGATGGTCATCTTCCCGTCAAGGGGATCGCGACGGCCTGCTGCTTGGTGCCAGCCATCCTGGTCGCCTTCTGGGTTGTGGGCAGCCTCCTCTTCGTGTTGTTGACCGTGATGGGAGTCGTGCATCCGTGGGGCTAGCCTCGCGCTCGACACTCGGGCATCGCGTCTGCCTGCCATCGGCCACACAAGTCGAAACGGGCCGTCGGTTCCCGTCGGCGACGCGCGAAAGATCGAGGCCAGAGTCATGTTCTCTGTTGACGGCCTCAACGGGCAATCATTTGCGGCATCATGCCTTCATGGCGACCTTTAACCAGCAAGGCCAGCACAACTACGGGACCCAGAACAACGCCGAAACGATCAACGTCACCCACGTTGATCGGCAGGTAGTGGCCCGAGAGTTGGGCGTTGCCTTGAACAGGGTTCAGGGCATGGGATTGGATGAGCTCACGCGGCAGCGAGCAACCGCAGAGCTGGAAGCGGCAAGCACTGACCTCCAGGCTGGCAACACGAGTCGTGCCCAAGAGCGCCTGGGCCGCGTGCGCGCCATGGGTAGTGCTCTGGCTGAGGTGGCCGGAGCCTTCGTCCGTGGCACGGGAGTCCTGGGTGGCTGAGAGACCGCCGTACGGGCAGTTCAACTCCGGGTCCCACTTCAACCAGCGGGGCCAGCACGTGTACGGGCCTCAGTACAACGCTGATGACATCCACGTCAACCACGCTGATCCGCAATCGATCGCTGACGGGATGGTGCTGGACCGGCAGAGACGGAAAGCCGAAGGGGAATCGCCTCGAAGGCGAGATCAACAAGCCAGACAAGCCAGAGCTGCTGCCGCTAAAGCACAGGTGAGATTGGCTGCGATCATCATTGCTGCCACATTTGCCCTCATGTTGCTGGCCGCTGTAGTGCTCACCATCCTGAGGTCAAC